>CAVKAB010000213.1:0-2003 GCA_963653985.1 Bacteroidaceae bacterium | reverse complement strand
TTTATCTTAAAATTATTTTTAGATAAAATTTAAATTTAGTTACTTCTTGTTATATGAGGTAAATTATATTGTTTGAGTTTAAAATACAAAAAGTTTGGATCTTATATATTTAATTACAAATGATTTTGTGTGTATATCTAATGATATAGAACAATAATTGATGAATAAAGATTCATAATTTAAAAGAATAACTATGAATTATTTTGGTATAAGTTTCACTATAAAGTTAAAATAAAATTTACCTTTAAGGTTAATTTTTATTTTGTTATTTTTCTTATTTTATGATAAAATAAATTTACCTCATAAGTAAATGTACTCGGGAGGAATCATTAGTGCAAATTAAATATCGAACAAAGAAAATTGAAAAAATTTGCACCAATGCAAGTATAGCCACAAAGACTTATGGTGAAAATATGGCATTTAAGATACATCTTAGAATTGATCAAATACGTTCTGCTAAAGATGTACTAGAATTAATAAATAATTCTATTCGTAGATGTCATGTACTTAAAGGGAATAGAAATGACAGTATGCGATGGATTTAGTTCATCCCTATAGATTAATCTTTATTGTAGAAGATTCAAAAATCAGCATTGCTGAGATACAAGAAATTATAGATTATCATTAAATTGAGGAAAGAGTATGATTAAAAGTAAAACATATATTGCAATACCACCAGGATATACAATTAAAGAACAACTTGAAAATAAGAATATGAGTCAAAAAGAATTTGCAGCAAGAATGGATATGTCAGAAAAACATATAAGCAAACTTATCAATGGCGAAGTTCTTTTAACTACCGATATGGCTATGAGATTAGAACTTGTATTAGGTGTTTCAGCAAGTTTTTGGAACAATCTTGAATTTATTTATAGAGAAAAACTAGCTAAAGTTGAACTAGAAAATAATATGAATGATGATTTAGAGCTTGTTTCAAAGTTTCCATACAATCAAATGGCAAAATTTAATTGGGTTCCTAAAACTAATTCTAAAGTTGAAAAAGTAATTAATTTAAGAAAATTTTTTGAGGTTACAAAATTAGAATTATTGTTTGAAGGAATGCTTCGAAATATTTATTATAGAAAACTTGCTGCTTCTGAGTTCAAAGACTACGCTTTAATGGCTTGGGCACAAAAAGCAAAACTTGAATCCAGAAATAAAGAAGTAAGTCCTATAAACATAAAAGGAATTATTAATTCAATTCCTTTTTATAGATCTTTAACCAAAGAAGAACCTGAAGTTTTTTGCAAAAAACTTGAAGGTAATTTGTCATCTAATGGAGTTTCAATCGTCTTTCTCCCTCATATTGGAGGTAGTTTCTTACATGGAGCAACATTTTATGATGGAAAGAAAATAATTTTAGGATTAACTGTTCGTGGAAAAAATGCTGATATATTTTGGTTTAGCTTCTTCCATGAAATTGCTCATATAGTTTTAGGACATATAAATATGATTTATGATTCTATAATGGAAGAAGAAACAAATAAATATGCTGAAGAAATTTTAATTCCTAGCGATGTTTATCAAAATTTTGTTAAAAATAATGAGATATCAAAAGATTCAATTATTTCTTTTTCAAGTGAAATTGGAATTGATTCTGGAATTGTTGTAGGTAGATTACAAAAAGATAAGATTTTAAAATATAATCAAATGAATGAATTAAAAAAGAAATATTCACTTGATTAAATATAATTTATAAAAGAGACATAACAGCAAAATTAATATGAACTGATTTATATAAATAATCTAAAAAATGTTGGATGTTTTAAAGATTAAAGAAATTTAATAATATTAATCTTTCAAAAAATCAATTATTCTTTCGGAGGAATTTGAAAGATTATTATAAATAAGTATATTTTTACTCTATATCATTTATGATACTTAATTACAGATTAACCTTGAAATTATTTTTGGATAAAATTTAATTTTAGCTACTTCTTGTTATATGGGAGGAAAATTATCTGATTTAATAAAAAAATAAGCAAGTTTGGATCTCATATATT
>CAVKAB010000212.1:0-2022 GCA_963653985.1 Bacteroidaceae bacterium | reverse complement strand
TGAAAATTATAAAAGCAGAATAATTGATACAACTATAGAGAAATATTTAAAAACATTTGGAGCAGTTTTGATTGAAGGGCCTAAATGGTGTGGAAAAACATGGACCAGTAAACATCATTCAAATAGTGAATTTTTACTTGCAAATCCTAAAGGGAACTTTAATAACAAGCAAATTGCATTGATGAATCCTGAACTAGCATTAGATGGAGAAAAACCAAGATTAATTGATGAATGGCAAGAAGTTCCTTCTATTTGGGATGCCATAAGAGGAAAAATAGATGAAACAGGAACCAAAGGTCAATTTATTCTTACTGGCTCAGCTACAATTAACAAAAACAAATATATTCATTCAGGTACAGGAAGAATTGCAAGATTAAAAATGAGACCAATGTCTTTATATGAAAGTGGAATTTCTAAAGGTGAAATTTCATTACAAGACATTTGTTTAAATAATGCAAAAGACTATTTTACTGGTGAAATTTCTTTAGAAAAAATTATTGGACTAATTTTAGTAGGTGGATGGCCTGGTGCACTTGAAATGAATATTGAACAAGGTGTTTTGCTTTCTCAAGAATATATTAAATCAGTAATCAATGAAGATATTTTTAAAGTAGATGAAAAAAATAGAGACGCTCATAAAATTGAATTATTACTTAAATCCCTTGCAAGAAATGAATCTACTACTGTTACAAATACAACTTTAAAAAAAGATATTATTGATAAAGATTTTGATGATATAAACATAGATACAATAACTGATTATCTAAATTTATTTAATAGTTTGTATTTAACAGAAAATATTCCACCATTTAGTAATAAGATTCGTTCATCAATGAGATTAAAACAAAGTGAGAAAAGACATTTTGTAGATCCTTCTCTCCCTTCTGCTTTATTAAATTTAACAAAAGATAAATTAATTAATGATTTAGAATTAATGGGTTTCTTATTTGAATCGTTAGTTTTAAGGGATTTATTAACTTATGTGTCTTCATTTAACGCAAAATTATACCATTATCAAGATTATGCAGGTAATGAAATTGATGCAGTTATTGAACAAAATGATGGTTCATGGTCTGCTTTTGAAATTAAACTTGGAGCACATCAAATTGATAATGCTGCTAATAACTTAATTAAAATAAACGAAAAAATTAAAAAAGATGGTGGAATTCCTGCTAAATCATTATGTGTAATTTGTGGATTAACAAACGCTGCATATAAAAGACCTGATGGAGTTTATGTAGTTCCTATCACATCTTTAAAAAATTAACTTAAAAATAGGTTGTAACAGGTGTTACAACTTTTTTAACAGGATGTTACATTTTATTTAATAGAAAAAAGGTGTCATCAAACGACAACACCCTTTAAGAGATTTATATGAAACGGATAATCTTCTTTTTATAATGGTAAATCTTTCTTTTCAAAGACTTTGAAGGAAGCAAGATACATAACAAGAGAAATTCCAACAAGTCCAATAAGTTTATACCAATAAACATCATCACCACTTAATACTGCATTAGTATCAAAGAAAGTCATGATTGTACAATAGTTGAAGTAATTCATTGCATCAATTCTAATTGTTCCTGGAATTGTTTTAGTACCAAATAAACCTAAAATTGAACAAATATAGAAGAAGATTGAAATACCTCCACCAATTCCAACTGCGTTACTTGTTTTATTAAATAAGGAAGATGTGAAGAAACAAATACTTGAAATTGCAAGTGTTACAAGGTAGTTACCTAATGCAAATTTAAGCATATATTCAATAGTAATTGATGTTTCAATATCAGCACTTCCACATGCAATACCAATTTGACGAGCAGCAAGTCCAAAACATAAAAGTACTACTGCCATAACTGTTTCACTGAAGATTAAATACATTCCTTCAGTAAAGATATATGTATTTCTTTTAATTGGAGTAGAGAATGTAAATGCTAAAGATCCATTTTCAACTTTCTTAGCAACTAAATCATTAGCAAGCATAATTGTATATCCCATTGGGACAAGTAAACATGCAAGAGCAAA
>CAVKAB010000211.1:0-2038 GCA_963653985.1 Bacteroidaceae bacterium | reverse complement strand
GTATCAATGTTCACTTTTTGGTCTTTCGCAATGAAATTTTCAGTATTAAAGTTCACTTGTTTATTTTCATCATTTAAATTTAAACCTTGCAAATCTAAATTTTTATACTTAACATATTTTGAATTTATTGGGATTTTTACCGAAGTAATATCAACGTTCTCATCATATTCAAAAAAATGAAATATTTCTTCTCCATTCTTTAACATAGCTTTTTTTTGCTTTCCCAATCCCAGAACCATAAGATTCAATATAATCTAAAGACTTAAACATCTCTCTAATTGATGGATTCTCATATGCCCTATTTGGAAAAGTCTCAAGTTCATTTAAATCTTTTATTGTAACTGGAGGAATTGGATGTTGTATTAATATCAATAATTATATTTTAAATAAAAGAGAACTAGATAGTTAAACTTCTAATTCTCTTTAAAATTACATAAATTTCTTACAAACTACTATTGCTAAAACAATAATAACTACAATTCCAACAGTTGTACCAATTGCAATACCTGCAATTTTCAAAGTATCATCAGATTTTGGACTTGGTTCTGGATCTGGAGTTGGTGTAGGATCCGGATCTGGATCTGGGGTTGGTTCAGGTTCAGGTTCTGGCTCAGGATCAGGAGTTGGTTCTGGCTCAGGATCAGGAGTTGGTTCAGGATCAGGTTCAGGTTCTGGTTCAGGATCAGGAGTTGGATCTGGTTCAGGATCTGGAGTAGGTGTTGGATCAGGATCTGGAGTTGGTTCTGGATCTGGAGTAGGATCTGGATCTGGAGTTGGATCTGGATCTGGATCTACTGGAACTTCTTTAGCGTCACTATAAATGATAAATGAAGGATTAATAGAATATAAAGTTAAAGTACAATCAATAAATCCATCATTTAATGATGAAATATCTAAATCGTTATAATCACTAACTGCGGTTTTATAGATATAATCACTAGAATCTAAATCTTTAAATCCAATATGGTATGTTTTATCACTTACTGATAAATCAAACTTTCTAATCTTATAAGTTGTAGATTCATAAGTGTAATTTCCTTTAGTAACTCTTGAATCATTTTTAACTTCTTCTACATAAGAATCTTCATTAACACATTTTCCATAAGCGTATAAGATTTTACTATTTGCAAAATACTTTAATGAAGTTGAGATATCATCTTCATTATAGAAAGTAAAGTAAGTATCTTCTTCAAAATTAGATATATCGATTGTAACTTTACAAGTTGAATTATCTAAATATTCTTTAGATACTTTATAAGTTACATCACTAGAATTTCCTACTACTTTCTTTAATTCATTAACATTTTCTAAAGTAATCGTTAATAAATTATTTTTATAACTTACTTCATAGATTGTAGGTTTTACTCCATGTTTTTGATTAATATAAATATTATAAGTATACGTTAAAATATTATTATTAAAGGTAGTAAATTCAAAAGTAAGGGTGTGTTTTCCTTCTTCTAAGATTTCTTTTCCAACAGTACCTTTATCTACAAAAGTAACATATCCAATAGTTTTATGGGTATATGATTCATCAAATGCAGTTGATTGTAAAACTACATAATTTTTAAATAATTGTTTAGTAGATGTGCGGTATTGAGTATCTACAAAATAATTAATACTACTATCTTCTTGAAGGCTTCCATCTACTAAAATTCTTCCTTGTTTCATTGCTTTTAGCATGAATAATTGGATTGTTAATCCTCTTTTCATGCTTGTAGATTCAACATATAAATCATAAGTATTCTCTTCTCGATTAATATAGGGTTTAATATCGGAATAGTTAGATGTTTTAGATGAGAATGCAAATGAATAATCGTTACAATTACGTAAATAATAAGCATAGTAACTTGTAGTGTATGGATTATAATCATCTTGACCTACTAACATTTTAGATCCAATGTTAACTTTATCTTTATCTAATCCACTAGCGTTAACAATATATTCTGTAATTAAATCAGATTCATATTTATAAGATGAAGGATTATTCTCTTTTTCAAAATCAAAATCTTCATAAGGTTTAATTAAATCATAATTA
>CAVKAB010000210.1:0-2039 GCA_963653985.1 Bacteroidaceae bacterium | reverse complement strand
ATTTTTTAAGCATAGTTCTTTAACTTCAATTTCTGTAAAGCCAAAATATTCACTTAAATTTCTTGGATTTAACATATTATATTCTCTAAACATATTTAATGTAGATTGAGTGTTATAACGTTTAATAGGTAAAATACCTGTTATGTATACAAGATCTAAACATGCTGAAACATCACTAGATTTAAATAAATCTCTAAGGAGCATAATATATTCATCACATAATTTTGAGTTAGGTTCTTCTCTAAAAATTACATCCCATTCATCAATTAAAAAAATGAACCTTTCTCCTTTTACTTCGTTTACTCTTAAAATTGCATCTGCAATTGTATCATCTTGTTTTTTTAAGGTGTTTGGAAATTTTTCATTAAATTCCTCAATAAAATCTAAAGTAAGCCTATTGATAAAATTATTACCATATCTTGAATATAAAGCTGCCATATCAATTTGAATAACATTATGTTTATTTAGATGCTTTAAATAATCAGAACTTTTTGAAATATTAAGTTCATCAAAAATTTCTTTAGAATTACCATTTTTAGAATAATATGAATTTAACATTGAAATTGTTAAAGTTTTTCCAAATCTTCTAGGACGAGTAACACATAAAAATTCTTTTGATGAATTAAAAACTTTATTGGTAAATTCAATAATATTGGATTTATCAACGAAAACATCTACATTTCGATATTGTTTAAATTTATCACTATTGTTATTTAAAAATGCCATTATGTTACCTCCTAATTGATTATATTATATATTAATTTGTTAAATAATTCATAAAATATATTGAAATAACCAAACAAAAAGGAGGTTTCCCTCCTTTAAATAATTTGTTTTATTTATATTAAGCGAATTTAGTGTATTCACTTGCAATATCTTCATGAGATTCATGACTTGCAATAACATCACTAAGCATCTTAGAAATAGTAATAACTTTAATCTTTTTACTATCTTTAAATTCTTCATGATAAATACTATCTGTAACGATACATTCATCAACATAATCTGCTGCTTCCATATTTTTGAATGCTTCTCCATTAAATAAAGCATGGGAACAACAAATAAAGACCATTCTAGCACCTTTTTCTTTTAAGACTTTAGCACCTGCTAAAATTGTACCACCAGTATCAATAATATCATCAATCATGACACAAATCTTACCATTGATATCACCCATAACATTAGTGATTTCTGCAACATTTGGTCTTGGTCTTCTTTTATCAATAACAACTAAGTTTGTATTTGGAATATATAAAGATAAATCTCTTGCTCTATGTAATGCACCATGATCTGGAGCAACAATTGCAATATTTTTACCTGTAAATGCAGGATCATTTTTAAGTCTTGCTTTAATATATTCAGCAAATAATGAGGATGGAGATAAGTTATCAACTGGAACTCCAAAGAAACCTTGAATTTGAGGAGTATGTAACTCTAAAATAATAACTCTTTTAACTCCACTATGTGAAAATAAATCAGCTACCATCTTTGCAGTAATTGGTTCATTTTTATGAGCAATTCTATCTTGTCTAGCGTATCCATAATAAGGAATAATTAAAGTAACTTCTCTACAGTTAGCTCTTTTAACTGCATCAATAAAAATTAATGTTTCCATAATACGGTCATTAACAGGTTTTGAAGTTGATTGAATAATATAAACTTTCTTACCTCTTACATCGCTTTTTGAAAACGCTATACATTCACCATCTTTGAAATGGTTAACTTCACTAACACCACTTTCGATCCCTAAATTAGCACAAACTTGCTTTGTGAGTTCTACGTTTGAAGTTAATGAAAAAACAATAATATCTTTTAACATCGATCTTTGTCTCCTAAGTGCTTTTATATTATAACGAATTTAAATTTCTAATTAAAGAATAAAAATATATTATTTATCGATAATATTTGAATTTAAACATAATTATGAGTTCACATATTTTTGTGTCAGTTCACAAGTTTTTCATTTTGAGTTCCCAATTTTTTTAACCAGTTCACAAGTTTTTAATAAAAAAGAGACAAAATCAAATAAATCTTGCCTC
>CAVKAB010000209.1:0-2069 GCA_963653985.1 Bacteroidaceae bacterium | reverse complement strand
ACACTAAAATTAGACCATTTAAAGATACTTCATTTAGATATCCTTTAGAATATGATACTAAAACATTTTGCTTTACCAATGTATATAAGAAAAGAAAATTTAGTAAAATTCCTAAAATTATTACTTATGTAGATGGACCATTTGAAATAGATAAATCACTTCCTAAAAAAGACGCAAGAAAGAAATTAAGAGATGAAGTTTACCTTCAAATGTGTAAAAGAAGTGAAGAAAGTAATTATGAATTTATTAAATATATTAAAAAGGAGGAGGTAAAGAATGATTAATATTTTATTTTGTGGAAATGATAAAGTATTTGATGGAATGCTTACTACAATGCTTTCAATATTAAAAAGAACTAATGCAAAAGAACCTTTTACTTTTTATATATTTACTATGGATGTTAGTGATATTAATTCAAAATATAAAGCATTATCATCTAAAATGAGTGATTATTTAGATAGTATTGCTAAATCATATAATAAAGAGAATAAGGTTATAAGAAATGATGTATTAGATATTTATAATAAAGAATTTAGAAATTCTCCAAATGAATCTTGTTATTGTTCCCCTTATACATTATTAAGATTATTTGCAGATTTAATTCCTTCTATGCCTGATAAATTATTATATTTAGATGTAGATGTATTGTTAAATAGAGATATTGAATTATTATATAAAATTGATGTAAGTGATGTAGAATACGCTGCAAGTCGAGATCATTATGGTAAATATTTGATTAATCCTAATTATATTAATGCAGGAGTACTTTTATTTAATCTAAAAAGAATGAAAGAAACAGGGATTTTAGAAAAAGCTAGAAACTTAATTAAAACTAAAAAGTTAGTGTTTGCAGATCAATCTGCCTTAATTAGATCTACAACTAAAAAGAAAGTATTACCTCAAAGGTTTAATGATCAAAAGTTTTTACATAAACATACAGTAATTAGACATTTTTCTAAAAGATTATTCTATTTACCATATCCACATTGTGCAAATATAAAACAATGGGATGTATCAAGTATGCATAAAATATATCATTATTATGAATTTGATGACATTTTATATGAATTTATATATTTAAAAAAGAAATTTGAAGAGGAGAATAAAGATGAAAAATAAAATCATTCCAATATTTTTTGCTTGTGATGATAATTTTGTAAAATTCACATTAGTTACAATAAGATCAATGCTTGAAAATGCAAACAAAGATTATCATTACAATATTTATATTTTAAATACTAATATCCAAGAAGAAATGGAACAAGCTGCATTTAATCTTGTTAATGAATATAGCTTTGCATCATTAGAATTTGTAGATGTAAAACCATTTATGGATAAAATTGGCGATAAATTACATACTAGAGATTATTATTCAAAAACCACATATTTCCGTTTATTTATTGCAGAAATGTTTAAAGAATATGATAAAGCGATTTATCTTGATTCTGATATGATTGTTAAAGGTGATATTAGTAAACTTTATAATAAGGAATTAGGAAATAATTTAGTAGGAGTTGCGCATGAACAAGCAATGATCCAAACTAATGCATATGGAGATTATGTTGAAAAGAATTTAGGTTTAGATAGATATAATTATTTTAATGCAGGTATGCTTGTTATTAATTCTAAATTATGGAGAGAAGAAGTAGTTTTAGAACAATTTATTGACTTACTTGGACTTTATACCTGTAAAGTTACTCAAGATGAAGATTATTTAAATATTATTTGTCAAAATAGAACTTTATGGGTAGGAGATGAATGGAACGTTGAAATCTATGAAGATATTAAGGTTCCAGATGAAAAAGTATGTATTTACCATTACATTATGTGGTGTAAACCTTGGCATTTTAAAGGTGTTAGATTTGAAGAATATTTTTGGAAATACGCTAAAATGAATAAAGAGTATGATGATATTTTATCTATTTTAAATGCGTATACTGATGAAGAAAGAGCAAGAGATTTAAAACAAGGCGAAGCTTTATATAATTTAGCATTAAATGAAGTTAAAAGAAGCGATACATTCATCAAAGTTAAACATTTAAGAAAAAGTGTAGATAGATTAAAAATTT
>CAVKAB010000208.1:0-2070 GCA_963653985.1 Bacteroidaceae bacterium | reverse complement strand
TTGTAGTGTATAGTTGTATACTACTATTATGAAGATTGAAGATTTACCTGATTACACTAAAAAATATAAAGTTAAAGGATATGATGTTAAAAAAGTTGGTAATGAATATTATCAATATAAAGTTGAACATTTTCGTGTTGAAAATAAAAAACATCCTGTCACTAGATTCATCTATATTGGAAAAATTGATAAAGAAAAAGGTTTAATAAAATCTAATCAAGAAAAAGATAATGTTATCGCTTATTTAGAATATGGTTTATCTAACTATATATTTAAAAATTATAAAAGAGCTTTACAGAGATCTTTATTTAATATTTCAGGTGATGTTGGTACTAGTCTAATAAAATTAGGCATCGTTAAATTCATTTATAATGATATTAATTTAAGCAGCTTATATTATTCTTATCTTACATATTTTGAAGCTTTAGAATTATGGAATGTCTACACTTCAAATGAACGTAATAAAGTAAGAGTAAATAAAATATCTACTAAGATAAAAGATTTATTATCAATTGTTTTCTATAATGATGAGGATAAGCAAACTCTAATTGCAAGTTTACGAAATATGAATGCGATAATTTATGAAAACGAAAAAAGAATAAATACAATACTTCCAAACAATGTCAAACAGATTTTTAACAAATACAATATAAAATATGAATAAAGGTGTAACTCTATTAAAAGAATTGAATTCTAGTATCGCGATAATGATTCAAGAAACTGATATATCTTTTGAATGTTTAAATAAAGATATATCATATTTTATTCATTTACTTGATAAAATACCTGATTATAGAAACAAGAATTTAACAACTTATTCTTTATCAAACCTACTTTTAATATCATTAATTCTTATTATGCAAGGTAATTTTAGATCGTTTAATTACGCTTCAAATTATTTAAAAGTCTATAAAGAAGAATTTGTAAAAATGGGTTTAATAATCGATGATAATATCCCTTCTCATGATACTTTAAGAAGAATGTTCATGCTTTTGGATGCTCAAAATATCAAAAAACAATTAATTGATAATCTAAACAATTTATTAACAACAATTTTAAATAACTATAATAGCAAAGATAAGAAAGAATTAATTTCAATTGATGGCAAAGAGTTTAGAGGCTCTGGTAGAAGTGTCAATTCCTTAAATCAACAAAGAAATAAAAATGTATTAAATGTCTATAATTCTTCAAAAGAGATATGTATATATTCTAATCCATTAAACGATAAAGAAAGCGAAATAAAAGAAGCACAAACCATCTTAAATAAATACAATTTAAAAAATACAATAGTCACAGGAGATGCTTTACACTGTCAAAAGAAAACATGTTCAATAATTGCTCTTAAAAAGGGGGATTATGTATTTACAGTAAAAGAAAATCAAGATAGTTTACTTGAAGAAATACAAACAAAAATGAGTAAATCAACAAATTTAATTAACATGTCTTTTAACGATTGTGAATATACTATTTTAAATCTTTCTTCAAAGTATATTGGCTTAGAATTTCCAAATCAAAAATCATATGTAAAAATGATATCTAATAAAAGAAAAAATCAATCAACTAAAAAACAAAACGAACGTTATTTCATCTCTTCTTTAAAAGAACCGCGTTTAATTATTGAATCTATTGATAATAGATGGAAAATAGAAAATGATTTACACAAAATCAAAGATGAATTATTTGTAGAAGATGATTATAAATTTACTGATAAAAACGCAATAAAGGTTATGGCTTGTCTAAATAATATAGCCTATTCATTTTTTAGAATTACATCAGCATTTTTACAAGAAGACGTACCAACAATTACAAAAATAAAGTTTCAAAAAGAACCAATGACAATACTTTCAAAAATTAGTCCATTATTAAAATTAGATAACTTCAACAAATTAATTGAAGACAATTTAAAAGGAAGAAAATCAAAATAGTGTCAATGTTTTTTTGATAATACATCAACTAAATCTACTCGATTTTAAGTAATTAATAAAAAGATAAAAGGACTGATTATTTCTTTAAAATTATGTATAAATCAGTCTTTTTAGCTTTAAATATCATTTATATGCGTAATAACTA
>CAVKAB010000207.1:0-2072 GCA_963653985.1 Bacteroidaceae bacterium | reverse complement strand
TAATAAAATCACAATCAAGTTCTTCACAAACTTTACCCATCATTTTATTGCCTTTAACATTGAAATATGCCTTTCTTGTTCCAGGTTTTGGATCATATCCGCTATGAACAATCGCACTATTAGCATTAGTAGTTTCATCACCAACATCGTTATTTTTTTCTAATACTAAAAAATTACCTTCATATCTTGAAAGATTTCGAGCAATAAAACTACCAATAACACCTGCTCCAATTATTATACAATCATAAATTTTACTCATATTATTTTTTCCTATTTATTGAATCTTCTTTGTTAAACTTTTCTCCATGAAATCTTTTATGTAACTTATCTAAATTATATTGAGCTACCTCTTCTAAAGTAATTCCAAGTCCACTTGCAGTTTCTGCAATATACCATAAAACATCACCAAGTTCATCTTTTAAATGTTCTTTATCTAAGTCATGTCCTTGATATTTATATTTTTTTACTATATCACAACACTCTCCAGATTCTCCAGCAAGTCCTAAAACACCATTTGTAATCATGTCTTTTTTGCCTTCTTCTGAAATTAAATTGTAAGCGTGTTTTTGATATTCATTAAAATCTAACTTTTCACTCATCATTATTCTCCTAAAGTTTCTTTAACTTTCAAAACTAATTTTTTTACATTATCCATGTCTTTTTCTTTTAAAGAACTAGTAAATGAGAAACTTTCATCAATAACATTCATATTCTTCATTTGTCCAAAGATTTCTTTAGATAATTTCATACTTTGAGGAGCCCAACTTCCATTTTCTATAATTGCAACTACTCTATTTTGTAATGCATGATATTTTAAATCTAATAAATATTCTTCAAGTGGCGTAAAAATACCTAAATTATATGTAGAAGCACAAATAATTAAATGAGAATATTTAAAACTTTCACTTACTAAATATGATTTATCAGTTTTACTAGAATCATATATTTTAATATTCTTAATACCAAGTTCTGCAAGTTCATCTGCAATTATATTAGCAGCAATTTCACTATGTCCATAAACACTTCCATAGATAATTAAAACTCCTTTAACTTCACTTTCATATTTGCTCCATTTATCATAATAAGAAATTATATAATCTAAATCTTTCTTCCAAATAGGTCCATGAAGTGGGCAAATATTTTGAATTTCAACTGTACTTGCTTTTTTAAGCAAACTTTGAACTTGTATACCATATTTACCAACAATATTTGTGTAATATCTTCTTGCTTCATCAAGATATTGTTCTTTAAAGCTTTCTTTATCTGCAAAAATATTTCCGTCTAGTGTTCCAAATGTTCCAAAAGCATCTGCACTAAATAATGTTTTAGTAAAACTATCATAAGTTACCATAACTTCAGGCCAATGAACCATTGGAGCCATTAAAAATGTTAAATTATGTTTACCAAGATTTAAAAAATCTCCCTCCTTAACTATCAAAGGCTCTTTTAATTCAAATCCTTCAAAATTAAAAAACATATCTTTTGCTTTATTTGTTAAAACTACTTTAACATCAGGATATTTTTCTAAAACCCTAGTTAAAGAAGCGCTATGATCACATTCCATGTGATTGATTACAACATAATCTAATTTCCTATCACCTAATATTTCTTCTAATTTTTTAAAAAATACATCCTCTATAGATTTATCAACGGTATCTAAAAGACAAGTTTTTTCATCTAAAATGATATAAGAATTATAACTAACTCCATTAGGTATTGGATATACGTTTTCGAAGAGTTCTAATCTTCTATCACTACTTCCTAAATAGTAAGTATCATCAATTATTAATTTTTGTTTATACATATTTTTTCCTCTTAAAATATTATAAATCAAAAGCACGAATACTTAAATATTTAAAAAATATTTAAGCATTAAAAAGTATAAAAATTGTGTTTAAAAAATAATTTAAGTTATAATATTAAAAACGGAGGTAAGTTTAATGGAATTAAAATTATTAAAATGCAAATCTTGTGGAAAAATTGTTGAAAGATTACCTGGAACTCATGGTTGTGCAACTGTATGTTGTGGTTCTCCAATGGTTGAATTAACTGCAAATTCTCAAGAAGCATCT
>CAVKAB010000206.1:0-2083 GCA_963653985.1 Bacteroidaceae bacterium | reverse complement strand
TATTACCCTTTTAATTACGATATAAGAATAATCTAAAAATATTGTAAATTATATCTCACATTTGGAAGTTGTAATAAATAATAAAATATAGAAAAACCTCAAAAAATAGTTATTTTCATATAAAATATATTGATTTTTGAGGTTTTTTTGATGTTAAGAATTAGCAAAAATGGTACACATATTAAGCAAAAATGAATTATTTTTGTTTGGAATAAGTGATTGTTTTGATAAAAGTTGAATTTGATATGTATTGAAATAGTAAATCATTGAAATTCATCTTTTTAAAAGCTTTTATTGCATTTTTTGAAACATTTGCAACCATCCAATCTCCAGTCGACATTTTTATATAGCTTGTTGATTTTAATAAATCAAATAATTCATCAGCTGTAATTCCTGGTAAATATTTTCTTTCTAATAATTTCACTATTGTTAAAGCAACGAAGCAAACAAGAAAATGTGCATGGATATGCTCTGGTTTTCTAACATGAATTGGTCTAGTTTTTAACTCTGTTTTCATTTGTCTGAAACAATCTTCAATTTCCCATCTATTTTTTGCAACATCAATAATCGTTTTAACATCTTCATTGAAAAGATCGGTAATAATTGCACCATATCCAGCATATTTTATTTCTTTTTCGATTGCCTCTTCATCGAGAGACAAAGTAGAATTTTCAACAATAATTTCACCATTTTCATCAAAAACTATTTTTTTAATATATTGTTTCCCATCAGTTGAAGATACTTTATCAAATCTACCCGGATTTTTGATTATTTCTAATGCTTTTTGTCTTCTTTCTTCAATTTTGTTAAGCATAAATTTTCTTCTTTTTTCGTCGAAAATAAAAATATACATTGTATCAATTTCAACCTTTTTCTTTTTGTCTTTTCTTGCTGAATAATCACTATGTACGTAAGAATCTTTTTTTAATTTTTTAACTTTATATTTTCGGTGATCTCCTAAAGATATCCAGTTTTCATCGCTAAATAATTCTTTTTTTGTAATATCTCCAAGTTGCTTGACACTTTGAGAAAAAATAAAATGATTTTGATTAGTAACTAAATAATGCTTAATTTCTGCCGAATTTAAACCCGCATCCGTACACATGATATAATCGTGGCCTTCTAAATCTTCTTCTAATTTTTTCCATTCTGGGAGAAGTTGCTTCTTTTCATTGATATTTCCACGGTAAGATGAGAATCTAATTGGAATTCCATTTGTATCCATGAAAAGACCAAAAGAAGTAATTGGATCAGGACGATGATTTTTTTCAACGCCGTAAGCACAAAGTTCTGTTTCTTCCTCAATTTCATAGTAAAAATTAGTTACATCGTAAAAGATAACTTTATTTGATGGTGGTAAAATTTCTTTAGCTTTTTTATACAAATAACTTTGTAATTTTTCTTTACAATCATAAAAACGATCTAAAGAATCATAAATATCATCTAATGTTAAATCGAATTTTTCAGCAAAATATTCATTATTTTTTGAATTATTAAGTTTTGAACCTGGGATTATTGTTCTGCAATATGATTGGAATTTCATTGCATCATTTAAAGAATATTTAATTTTTAAATTATTGTTATTTTTGTAATGATAGAAAAATTGATCCAATCCAAGTTTGTAATAAACTTTTTGTAAAAGCAAATATCCAAAATTAAAAGAGCTTTGGGTTCCGTTTTTATCAATTGGAATAGAATAATCAATTTCCAAATTTTTCTTTTCATCAATTTTAGCTTTTCTTTCAGATTCTAAAATTTTAATTCGTTCTTCGATGAACTTTTCCCAATCTCCATATTTTTTATTTAATTCATTAGCAGATGGGTATTTTTCTATAATCATTGCTTTTTTAACTCCTTTTACAGAGTATGAATGTTTGATATAAATTGCCTTATCTGTTTTATCCTTGTTGTCGAAAATTACCTTGTACATATTTAGTCCTCTATATAATTTTATCATAAATGTATACTTTTGTCCACTATTTTATGCTAAAATATACACCTTTGTGCACTATTTATTGCTAACTGTATTGACAACAAAAAAATCCAGAAAAATTCTGGACTATATACGTAGTATATAAAAGTT
>CAVKAB010000205.1:0-2083 GCA_963653985.1 Bacteroidaceae bacterium | reverse complement strand
TAATTATAGTATAATTATTTATAATTTATATAAAAATTTGTGAGGAAATTTATGAAAAAAGAATTATTGGTTAATTATGCTAAATTAATTGCTAGAGTAGGGTTAAACGTAAATAATGGGCAAGATGTAATGCTAGAATGCTCATTAGATCAAAAAGAATTTATTGAATATTTAGTAGAAGAACTTTATTTAGCTGGAGCTAGAAAAGTATTCGTATTTTTTAATGATCCGATCATTACAAAATTAAATATCAAATATCAAAATGAAGAAGATTTAGGTACATTAGAAACTTTTGAAGTCGATAAATGGGAATATATCGCATCAAAATGCGCATGTAGATTATTTATTGAATCTGATGATCCAGATGCACTTAATGGTATCGATATTAAAAAATATACTAATGCTAGAATTAAAAAGAGCATGGTCATTAAACCAATTAGAGAAAAATTCGATAATAAAGTTCAATGGTGCATTGCTGGAGTCCCTAGTAAAGAATGGGCTAAAAAAGTTTTTCCTAATTTAAATGAAGATGATGCTCAAGAAGAATTATTTAAAGCTATTTTAAAAGTTAGCAGAGCTTATGAAGGTGATCCGATTGAAAATTGGAAAAAGCACGATGAAGATTTAAGAAATAGAGCGGAACATTTAAATTCGTTACATTTAGAAAAATTACATTACATATCTAAAAATGGTACTGATTTTACAGTTCATTTATTAAAGAATGTCAAATGGTGTGCAGGAGGAGAATACGGTCAAGATTCTAGAATTTATTTCCAACCAAACATTCCTACAGAAGAATGTTTTACTTCTCCTAAAAAAGGTGCTTGTGAAGGAGTGGTAGTATCATCTAAACCACTAAGTTTAAATTCAAATTTAGTAGAAGATTTTAAAATATATTTTAAAGATGGAAAAGTAAATAAAATTGAAGCTAAAAAAGGAAAAGAGTTATTAGAAGAATTAGTTAAGATGGATGAAGGAAGTTCGATGTTAGGCGAAGTTGCTTTAATTCCATTTAACTCTCCAATCAATAATACTGGACTTATATTTTATTCAACGTTATATGATGAAAATGCTTCATGTCACTTGGCTTTAGGAGCAGGTTTTGAAAATTTAATGGATAATTATGAAAATATGACATTAGAAGAAATTCATAAAGCTGGAATAAACGATTCAATAAATCATGTTGATTTTATGATCGGTAGTGAAGATTTAAATATCGTAGGTTACGATTTTGATGGAAACGAACATCAAATATTTAAAAATGGTGATTGGGCATTTTAATAAATGAAATATAAAAACGTATTTAAAGAAGATTTTAGAATTACCAACAACATGTTGACCAATAAAGATTACTTAAAATTAAGTAGTATTTTAGATATTGCTCAACAAGTTGCTGGAGATCACGCAGATAAATTAAAAATAGGTTATCATGAATTTATTGAAAAAGATCTTATTTGGATAGTAGCTAGAAATAAAGTTGAGATTATAAATAATATACCCAATATCAAGAAAATAAGTGCTACAACTTTTGCATTCAATTCTAGATTGATTGAATTTCCTAGAGAAGTATTGCTTAAAGTAGGTAATAAAGAAGTAGCCAAAATAAGAGAAACATGGGTTGTGTATAATATAAAGAAAAATGAAATGGAAAGTTTTTCTTTTGAAGAATTTGCTACAGATAGACCCTCTTTATTTAATTATAGAATTAGAAAAATACCTGTTATTAATAAAGATGAATTAGTATATATAAAAGATATAAAAATACCTTTATCTTATTGTGATCATAATGGACATTTGAATAACACCCATTATTTAGATTTTTATTATGATGAATTTTATGCTACTCACCAAGTTAATGTAAAATCTTTTCAAATTGATTATATATCCCAAGCATATTTAAATGACATATTATCTTTATATATAAAAGAAGAAAACAATAAACATATATTATATGGATATAAAGAGAATAAACTTGTATTTTCTTTAGAGATAGAATTTTAATCGTAAAAAAGTTGTTAAGTGACAAACTAAATGCAATAAATGCTGGTAATTAAAAATACCAGCTTTTTTGTTAAAATTTAAT
>CAVKAB010000204.1:0-2092 GCA_963653985.1 Bacteroidaceae bacterium | reverse complement strand
TATTGCCATCTCTTCTTGGAGATCCATTAATAATTAATACTTTCATAAATACCTCTTAAAGTCTTAACATAATTATATTATAAAAACATATTTTTAAATAAATCACTTTCAATAATTTTCTCTATCCTTATGTAAAATCATAAAACCCCACTATTTATTAAATTTTTAATAGTATATGCTGGAAAATATTTCGCAGTTTTTATAAGATCTTCTTTATTAATGCTATTTTCAATACAATACATTCTAATTGTTTCAACATCTATTAATGGCTCTTTAGTGCTTAAAACTTCCAATATAATATATTCTTTATAATTTTCTTTCGTTATTTTGCAACGAGATTTCTTAAGAATAAAATCTCGATTGTTTATAGTAATTTTTCGTGCTCTTGCTGATTCATTATTCGTTACAACTTCAATCGTATTTGGGACTTGAGTAGTTTGATTAAAAATATTTTTTAATAATAATCCAGCATAAATTCCATAAATATCATCATCATTTGTAATATATTTTTTATTTATAATATCTTCTGGAATAAGAGTAGAGAAACCTCTCCTTGTTTTTGAGGGAATATAATAAACCCCACTACAATATTTAATTATTTCATTATTTTCTATAGATTTATTTAATAATCTAAAAACATAAGCTTTCGTAAATTCTTTAAATAATTCTAAAATTTCAGATGTAAAAATTGGTTCATTTTCTTTAAAATTTTCTCTTAATCTTTGAATAAACATATAATACCTCCTACATATTTAGTATACTATTTTTAACAATTATATGCAAAAATAATAAACTAAAACCATTTAAAAATTCAAATAAGTGTTACTATCTCAAAATTTTTCAAAGATAGTAACACTAAATTGTATATTTTTGATATAATTAGAATTATAGAAGGTATTTTATGAATATAAAAAGGGAAGGATATTTAGAACATATTAGAAAATTCTATGATTCTAATTTAATTAAAGTAATAACCGGAGTTAGAAGATCTGGAAAAAGCATTTTACTTGAACAAATTAAAGATGAAATAAAAATAAAGAAATCTTTAGATGATGCTCATATTATTTATATTAACTTTGAAGATATTAACAATGAAACTTTACATTCTTATAAAAAGTTAAATAAATATATTTTAAAAAGAATTAAAGATGAAGAAAAATACTACATCTTTTTAGATGAGATTCAACATGTAAAGCAATTCGAAAAAGTATTATCAAGTTTAAAAGCTACACAAAATGTTTCAATATTTGTAACAGGTAGTAATTCTAAATTATTATCAGGAAGACTTGCATCTTTACTTGTAGGCAGATGCAAAGAATTTAAAGTTATGCCATTTACGTACCAAGAATACATTAATTTCTATAAAATTAATAATCTTGAGCTTCCTAAAAATCCATTTTCTAATTACCTACGCTTTGGAGGTATGCCTCAAAGATTTGATTATGATAATGAAGAAGATATCAAAAATTACTTAAAAGATATCTTTAATGGAATTATTAATAAAGATATCTGCAATAGTAAATCAAAGATAAATAAAGATAATTTTTTAACAATATCTAAATACGTTATTTCAAATATTGGTAAGGAATTCTCTCCTTCAAGTATTGTTAAATATTTCAATAATCAAAATGATGAAGAAATATTCAATGAAAATATTTATCGTTATTTAGAAAAATTAGAAGAAGCATGTTTAATTTCAAGAGTTAAAAGATTTGATATTGCAAGCAAAAGAACTTTAAAGAAAGTTGAAAAACATTATCTTGTTGATCCTGGATTTGTTTTAGCATTAAGTGAATCTAATCAAATATTTATTACTAGAAATCTAGAAAATATTATCTACAATGAATTAATCTATAGAGGATATGATGTTAGAATTGGAAAAACTTATAAAGGTGAGATTGATTTTGTTGCAATGAAAGATAATAAAAAATGTTTTATCCAAGTAGCATATCTTTTAGTAAATGAAGAAACAATAGAAAGAGAATTCAGTGCATTTAGTTCAATCAAAGATTCTTCTCCAAAATATGTGTTTTCATTAGATGAATTTGATATGTCAAAAGATAATATAAAACACCTAAATATAGAAGATTTT
>CAVKAB010000203.1:0-2100 GCA_963653985.1 Bacteroidaceae bacterium | reverse complement strand
TTCTATTGCAGAGTTATCATTACTTATTGAATTAATTTTAATTCTTTTTTCATGTTGTGATAAAAATGATGGAATTTGATCAAATATTGATAAAACTTTTGCCTTATAAGCTCTATCTATTTTTAAGATATCATCTCTATAAATTTTTAAAATATCTTGCTTTTCCTCTTCACATTTTTCAAATTGTTTATTGTTTTTTAAGAATTCATCAATAGCTTTTGGCATTCCACCAACTAACATATATTGTTTAAACAAAAACATTGCTTTCTTATGTAGTGAGTCTATTAAAGGGATTTTCTTATTAAAACATTCTTTAATATATTCAATTAATCTTTCTTCATTTAAAGCCCATGCAAATTCTTCAAAACTTAAAGGATACATTTTAAATTTTCTTTCTTCTGATGGAATTAATATGTTTTTGGTATTTTCTTTAATTGAAATCAAAGAACCAGTTTCTATATAATCATATCTTCCATCTTTTACTAAATGTTTAATAGATTCTCTAGCTTTTGGGAATAATTGAACTTCATCAAAAATAATTAAAGATTCTCTTGGATATAAAGTTTTTTGATATTCTAAAGAAAGAATCATAAAAAATGAATCTAAATCATCAAGATTTTCATAGAAAGCTTTTTTAATGTTACTATTTGCTTTTGAAAAATCAATAAGGATATAGCTTTTATAATTTTGTTTAGCAAATTCTTCTACAATTGTTGACTTACCAATTCTTCTTGCGCCTTCTATTAATATTGCTTTTGTACCTTTAGTTTCTTGCTTCCACTTAAGTAAATTTTCATATATTTTTCTTTTAAAAGCCATAATCTATTTCCTCTTTTTTTTAATATTTTAACTAATTTTCATAAAAAGCGCAAAACGTTTTTAGCAAAATTCTTAAAAAAGCGCAAAATGATTTTTATTAAAATATCGAAAAAGCGCAAAACGTCAAAATAAAAATGGATTATTCATCCATTCTTTTAGCGTCATAATAAATACTATCTTTGATCTTTTTAGAATATTCTTCACCCTTTAAAGTTTCTACAATTTTAAATGCAAAATCAATTGTACCTGCAGCACTGATCCCTGTAATAATATTTTTATCTTTAACACAATAATTATATTTATAAATACCTTTAAAATCTTCATCCATTGATTTAAAGCAGGTATAGTTTTTATTTTCTAAAATTCCAAGATGCCCAAGTATAGTAGGTCCTGCACAAATTGCAGCAATATATTTATTATTAGAATTAAAATATTTAATAACATCTTTAAATTCTTGACTAGATTCTAATGCTCTATACTCTGGACCTCCTGCAATAAATAAAAGATCATATTTTGATAAGTTAATATCTTTATTAAATACAGGGTATGATACATTTAATCCATATCGTCCATGGATATCCTTACGGGATAAAGTAAAAATATCAATATTGATATTACTTCTTTTTAAAATTGCAAATGTTCCAATCGCTTCAATTTCTTCGAAATCATCATCTAAAATTAATAAAACATCATTATTATTCATAAATTGCCTCACTTAATATTTATAATAGAATCATAAATTAAATTGAATTTAATTTCATCTTTTTTATTACTTGCGTTAGAAAAACAAAATAAATCACAAGATTCCCATACAAATACCCATGCAAAAATTGATAAGATTTCACTATATTCATATTTTAAATAAATTGATAAAAATGAATATAAACCTAATAAAAAAGCACCTGTAATTAAACAAATTAAACTTCCTATATTAGTACGTCTAATAGATATTCTTTTATCGATTGATTTAATTGCATAATGATCTTTAATCATTTCTTTAATTCTTTCTTTTTCATTATCTTCAAATGATTCATCAAAAATTAAATTAATATTGTATTTTAAATTTAAAGTGTTAAATAATTTAAATTTTTCTTCTATACAAGTATAGATATTTTCGTTTAATAAAGTATTATTAGAAAATTCTTGATATGTATTATCTTTAGATAAATAAATATCAATATTATTTAAATGATCTTTATTTTCTAAATATAATATTTCATTTCTTTTACTGATATCTTTTTTAATTTCTTTTAAATGTTTCTTATTTCTATTCATATGGTT
>CAVKAB010000202.1:0-2105 GCA_963653985.1 Bacteroidaceae bacterium | reverse complement strand
GAATCAATCATAACACAACATTCAGTATGCCATCCTGGTCTTCCTTCTCCCCAAGGAGAATTCCATTTAATTCCATCTTTTGTGTCTTTCCAAAGTAAAAAATCTAATGGATTTTTCTTCTTTGAATTTTCCTCAATTCTTGCACCACTAATTAAATCTTCAATATTAATTTTTGATAATTCTCCATATTTTGGATCTTTATCTACACTAAAAAATACTTCTCCATCATTAACGTAAGCAGATCCATTTTTAACTAAATCATCAATAAAACTAATAATTTTATCCATATATTCAGTAACTCTTGGGTTTTCACTTGCTTTTTTAACATTAAAATCTTTTAAAGTATCTAAATAAGAAGCAATATAAAAATCAGTTAACTCTTTTTCACTAATCCCTTCTTCTTTTGCTTTATTAATAATTTTATCGTCTACATCTGTAAAATTAGAGACATAAGTTACTTTATAACCAATTTTTTCTAAAAATTTTCTTAATGTATCAAAAAATACTACCGGCCTTATATTACCAATATGTGGATAGTTGTATACTGTAGGACCACATACATACATTGAAACTTCATTTTCTTTAATAGTTTTAAAATCTTCAACTTTATTAGTTAAAGAATTATATAATCTAACATTCATTATCGTTCCCTCTTTGTATTAAAGATTATATCAATTTATATGTTATTTTTCTATATTATAGTGGAAATTATAAATTGTATTTGATACAATAATTCACTAAAAAAGGAGGATACGAAATGAAAAAATATAAAGAAAAATATCTAATCGCTCTTGATTTAGATGGTACATTATTAAACGATAAGAAAAAAATTTGTAAATTAACTAAAAGATATTTAAAAAAATTAAATAAAAAAGGCGTAGAAATCGTACTTTGTAGTGGTAGAGCTCCTCGTTCTATTATTAATTACTACAAAGAATTAGAAATAAATTCTCCAATTGTATCATATAATGGTGCTTTAACATTTGATCCAAATAGAGAAAACTTTAAAGAAATTGGATATAAATTTGATAAAGAAATTATTAAAAAAATCTATGATTCTTCAAGAGATTATCTTGATAGTGCAATGTGTGAAAACAATAAAAAAATATTTATTGATAAAGATGATGCATTTTTATTTAACTTTTTCCATAAATCCAATTTAGAAATTATTAGAGGTGATATCAAAGATGTTTTAAGTGATGATACTTATACCTTTGTTTTAAAATTAAAAGAAAATTCAGATAGCGAAGAAAAAAGAAAAGAATTAAAAAGTAAAATTGAAAAAATGGCTCCTGAATATCGCTTAAGATTTTGGTGGGATTGCTCATACGCTGAACTTCATTACGCTGAAGTTTCAAAAGCACACGCTTTAAAAGAATTAGCAAAATCATTAAATATAAAAGAAGATAACGTTTTTGTTTTTGGAGATGCAGATAACGATATTGAAATGTTAAGTTCATTTAAAAATTCATTTTTTATGAAAAATGGACATTCTACAATTGAAAATTTTGCAACTTATGTAACAAAAAAAGATAATAACCACAATGGAATAATGTGGGAATTAGTTAAATTTTTTAAGTAGCAAAAAGGGATTGAATTCAAAGTTCAATCCCTTTTAAATTACTTAATATTTAAAACTTTTTTAATTTCTTCAAAATAAGCTTCACATTTCTTTAATGATTCTTTTTCATTAATTTCTTTTGAAGTTACTTCGGTATAAAATTTACATTTTGGTTCTGTTCCACTTGGACGAATTGAAACATTTGATCCATCTTCAAAGAAGAATTTAACTAAATCTCCAACTGGAATGTTTTCAATTTTGCTTTCTTCCCCAGTTAATAAATTTTTTCTAGATAATTTAAAGTAATTTTCAATAACTACAACTTTATTTCCTAAAATTTCTTTAAAAGGTTTAGTTTCAAGTTCATTCATAATGCATTGCATTTTAGTTTGACCTTCACTTCCTTCAAAATAAATATTAAATAAACTGGATTTATAATATTTACCAAGTTTTTTGCATAAAGCATCATATGCTTCTACTAAATCCATACCTAATTTATGGTAATAAAGTGCCATTTCACTATAAAGTAAAATTGCTTGAGTAC
>CAVKAB010000201.1:0-2123 GCA_963653985.1 Bacteroidaceae bacterium | reverse complement strand
ATAATGTCAAGTTCAATATGTTGTTTTTCGCTCATCTTAAATTGCTTAGTTTTCCTCTTCGTATATCGCCTTACCTTTTATTCTATACGACATACCTGTAATCTTTATGATTTGGCAATGGTGTACTAATCTATCAATGATAGCATTTGCAATAATATTGTCTCCGAATACCTCTCCCCATTTTGAAAACGATTGATTAGTCGTAAGAATAGTTGATCTTTTTTCGTATCTTGCTGCTATCAGCTGGAAGAAACCATAAGAAGCGTTTTTATCAACAGGCAAATAGCCAATTTCATCAATAATTAATAGAGTATATTTCAGGTAATGTTTAACCACTTGTTCAACTCTATTTTCTTTTGCAGCAGTTTTAAATTTTTCCATTAAAGCAGCAAAATTTATGTAATAAGTCGAAATCCTTTGACCAGCTGCTTCAATTCCTAACGAAACTGCGAGGTGTGTCTTTCCTGTACCAGGAGAACCCATGAAAATAATATTTTCTTTTGTTTCCATAAATCTCAACGTAGCTAAATCAAGAATCTGTTGCTTATTTATGCTTGGTTGATATGAAAAATCAAAATCATTAATTGTTTTTAAATATGGAAACGAAGAAACAGTAATATTTATTCTTTTAGCTCGATCATCTCTAAATTTTATTTCCTCGCTTGTTAAATTGTATAAAATGTCGACAAGTGAAATATTTTCAGTATTTGCATCATTTAGAACATTTGGTAATAAATCTATTATTCTGCTTAATTTTAATGCTTCTAAATTATTATTTAATTCTACGTATTTACTCATTTTTTTCTCCTAAATCTCATCATAAAGCAATAAATTTCTATCAACTGCTTTATTTAATTTTTCTTCATCTTTATATAAATATTTAGCACCATCGTTATAATGGTCCCTATCGTAAGTTGTGTTTTTGGTTGAAATAATATGTTTAGCAATTAAAATGCTGTTATAATAAATAAGAAGTTTAGTTCCTTCTTGAATGATTGTGACAGACTTTCCAATATATTTTGGTGGAACAGAATATCTTTTTCCTTGGTAACTAATTAAGAAATCATTTGGTACTTTTCTTGTAATTGGTTTTTGATTGAAGTACGCTTCTAAGATTTCATAGTTTGGCTCTGGATTGAGGTATTCTTTTTCTTTTTGTAAACGCTCAATTGGCTTTTCATGCGTCGTAGCTTGAATTTCGAAATTAATTTCATCGCGCATATTGTTTACAATTTGAATTAAATCTTCAATCGTCTTAAATTCATTGTTATATGCCTTTAATCTATTCATTATTTTAGCTACTGTTTCGACTTTCCCTTTTGTTTTCGGTCTAAATGCAACACATGATTTTGCAATGAATCCAGCATCTTTTGCAAATTCAACAAATCTTTCGTTATACACTGGTTCTCTAAATTGTGTTCTTGATTGATCAACAACTGTTTTCATGTTGTCAAACAGAAATTCATGAGGTGTACCGCCATAATATTTAATTGCATTTGTTAAGCATCTGAATAAAGTAGGTTGTGTTTTATCAAGTGTTAATTCTATATATTTTGTCCTAGAGTAACCTAAAAGGGCTAAAAATATATTAATTTCATACAACTCACCATCAATAGAAGATAGCCTAAGTGATTCTTTCCAATCAATTTGACATTGCTCTCCTTTTGCCGTTTCAAAGTGAATTGTTGCTTCTTGCTCTTTTTGCACTTTATGCATATGGATAAATCTTTTTAATGTTGGATAAGATCCTTTATAACCGTACTTTGGTCCTCTTATTACATCAAAGATGGCTATTGCTGGTGCATGTTCTTCAAAGTACTTTTTTAATATAATGTTTTCAAACCCATCAATTAAATGCTTAATCTCACGTTTTTTCCTAATGTTTGGGCTCTCATCTCTTGCGTTATAATATCTTGCTACAGTTCTTGGATCACAATTGTATTGTCTAGCTATAGCAGATTTATTAATTTTAATGTCTCCACTCATTGTTAATATCACTCCTAAAATATCTTTTCTCATAAAATTCATCTCCTATATTTTTAACTAATATAGTTTAATGAATTTTTCTGAAAAACAACATTTTCAAATGAGCGTTTTTCAGCATTTTTAGTTTAGCATTATCA
>CAVKAB010000200.1:0-2124 GCA_963653985.1 Bacteroidaceae bacterium | reverse complement strand
CCTCAAGATAAATATTTTATACTTTTAAAATCCAAATTCAATATTATTGATTAAATATTCATTTAAAAACTTAGAAATTTACTAGAATTTAAAATTGCACAAAGTTGCACAAGATTTTTGAAGTTGCATAAAGTTGCACAAAGTTGCATAATAATATTAAAGTTGCACAATTTAGGAGGTATCTATTTATGAAAGAAAATAATCCTTTTAGCTTAATGTATGGAAGAGCTCCATACAGTTTAATTGCAAGACCAGAACAATATGAAGAAATTTTATCCACTTTTAATAGTCAATATCCATCAACTTTTGCTTATTTAATAACTGGCATTAGAGGAAGTGGAAAAACCGTAATGTTAAGGTCAATATATAATGAATTATCTAATTTAGATAATTGGATTACAATTGATGTTAATTCCCAAGGAAATATCATTAAAGATTTATCTGAAAAACTTTTAATTGAAGGAAAGAAATTCAACTTATTTCTAAATTGGTCAATTTGTTTAAATGCAAAAATATTCTCACTTCAAATCAATAATCAAGAAATTATTACCAATCCAGAAATTATTTTTGAAAGATTATTAAAAAAAGCAAACGAAAATAATAAAAAAATTTTAATTACAATTGATGAAGTTACTCCATCAAACGAAATTAAAAAATTCGCTAATTTTTATCAATCAATGATAGGAAAAAACTATAATTTATTCTTACTCATGACTGGTTTAAAAAATAATATAAATAGTTTAATTGGATCTAATACTTCTAGTTTTTTATCAAGAACTCCAAAAATTAATTTAAGTCCTTTAAATGAAGTTAGTATCGCAAAAGAATATGAAAAACTTTTAAATATTCAACTCCCTCTAGCAGTTTCGCTTTCAAAGCTAACAAAAGGATATGCTTTTGCATATCAAGTTTTAGGATATTTATTCTTTGAATCAAATGAAAAAGAAATTAACAATTCATTATTAAGAGATTATGATAAATACCTTCAAAGTAACGGATACGATATTATTTGGAAAGATTTAACAGGTAAAGAAAAAGATTTATGTTTTGCAATAGCAGATTCTAAAAACAAACAATCAAAGGAAATAATGGACCTTTCTCATATGAAAGAAAGTAATTTTCAAAATTATCGAAATAAATTAATTGAAAAAGAAATTATTACTGCTTCTGGATATGGTAAAATCGATTTTACACTTCCAAGATTTCAAGAATTTACCGAATTAATGAAATATTTTAACTAAAGGTTATGAAAAATCATAGCCTTTTTGAATGCTTCTATAAGTAAATTATAAATTCCAAAATTCTATTTCATATAAAAACTCCTATGAATTACTTCATAAGAGTCTTAATTACCACACAAAATTAAAGTTTGCAGCTTCTCCATTATCAATCAAAATATCTTGAGCAGTCATTGATTTATTAATGACTGTTACAAAATATGCCCATTTTGCAATCTCTTCTACATCACTCCATCTTTTAAGTAATGCTTCATTTAATACTTCATTATATAACTTTTCATCTTTTAAAATATGGTCATTTAAATCCGTAATGACTCCACCAGGACTAATAGAATTAGATGTAGCACCATATTTAGCAATTCTCATTGCAACATTTTTCATATACGCAACAACTCCACCTTTAGAAGCGACATATTCAGGGAATTCAGCACCACTTGATGCACTAGATGATGCTATAAATAAAACTGATTTAATGTTATCTTGAAAAGCATATTTTTCTGTTACTTTAATAACTGCTTTTAAATTATTATCAATATCATTTTCGTTTTGAGTACCCGCATTATTAATTAAAATATCAATATCAGAAACTTCTGGTAACTCGTCTTTAAATAAATCTATTTTATAATGAGTATAATTCTTATTATTAATAGAAGAATCAAGACGGTCTAACCCAATAACTTTAAATTCATTATTTAAAAATTCTTCTGCAATCGCTTTTCCAATTCCTCTTGATGTTCCTGTTATTAAAACAATTTTATCTTTCATCTATAACTCCTTTTATAAAATCGCTAATCTTCTTATATCCTAAATCATTTGGGTGTATATTGTCTTTATCGATTTCATTACTATTTAATAAAGGTAATTCAATAATATTTTTAATGATTTT
>CAVKAB010000199.1:0-2134 GCA_963653985.1 Bacteroidaceae bacterium | reverse complement strand
CTTCAAAGGTTAACACTTCTTTTAAAACTTGTTAATAACTCAAAACACAAAAAGCATCATAAGTTCCACCTTTAAAATTCATTTTATTTTTCTTTCCACCTAAATCCCTACCAAAATTATTTAAAAAATAAACATATTGAAGTTGTACTTTTTCAAAGATATCATTAATTTCTTCTTTTTTATAATGTTTTGCAATCGATTTTAAAATTTCTTTTTTACAAGTTTTAGAATATAAAACATGCTTTTTTCTATCAAATTCTAATTTTTTTCTTTCATAATTTTATTATATTAAATTATGTTAGGTATGTCTAACAAACTTACCATGTATAGGCTTGTCGCTAGAATTTTTGAAATTTTGTTTTTCTAGCTATTTCTTTTCTTCTTTTGCTCCTTTTAGAGTAAATATTTGACCAACTTTAAAAAATGAACACTCCAGAATTAGAATTAACCAATTTTTTCCTTGAAAATCTTTAAATAATTTTTATTTCTAATACCGTAATTTTACATTCATTTTGTAAAAATATAAGCCTCTAATTATGAAACATATCTTCTAGCGATATTAAATTTATTGAATCATCTTTAAAATTTAAAATATCATCACTAAATCCAGATTTAGAAAAAATGTAATATACTCTTTTTAATTTTGAAGGAAATATTGATGCACTTTCTTCAAGATGTTTAAACATTGTTAAAGAGAAATTAACATTCCTAAATTTTGATTCCATTACTAAAAGATAATCTCCATATTCTGATAATCCATCAATTTCAATTGATCTATTTAATTTAGATTTTTCAACCTTATATGATTTAACTTTAGGAAATATAGTTGGTAATTTACCCAAGCCATTCAAATATTCTAAATATAAAATTGATGTTTTTTCAAATTCATGTGAAATAAATAAATCTATTTTATCTTTTAATTCATTAAATACAACTTCCTCATTAGTCTTAATCCTTTCGATATTAGGGAAGATGAATAGATACCAGAATTTTAATAAACTATCTTCAATTTCATAATAATTTGTTTTTTTATTTCCCATGAATGTTTCACATTTCATTACAATCTCACTTTCTTGAAGAGTAATTAAATATTTTGCAACTTTACTTTCTTCTTCATGAATAAATTCAGAGATTTCCTTAATTGATTTTTTTCGATGAGTTATAGCTTCAAGAATTGCATTATAAATATCTTGAACTTTTAGAGAATTTGATAATAATTGATCAGGTAAATTAAAAAAAGGACCATATTGATTAAAAATTGTATTTTTAATATTTTCTTCAAAAGATAATTTATGATTAATCGAAGAAAGATAATATGGATAAGATGACATTAAAGAAATATATTTAGATTTAGTTTCGTTATCGAAATCATTTAAAAATAAGCATGCCTCTTTAAAGTTAAGTTTTTTAATTTCCATTTCAAAAGTTCTTCTTTTATATAATGGAGAATTGTGATTTTGAATTTCTTCTTTTAAAAAAGAAACGTCGCTACCAGAAAGAATCAAAAAAATGTTATCACTTGCTCGATCTATAAATTCTTGAACAATTGAAGAAAAGCCTCTTACTTGTTCTAAAATATATGGATATTCATCAATTACTATTATTAATCTCTCTTTTTTTACATATATATTAATAGCATCAAATGCTTCTTCAAAAGTTTGATATACAAGATTAATATTATTTCCTATTTTTTGATTAATTACTTTAGAAAAAGATTGTAAATTTCCATAAAAAGCCGTTTTTTTAGCTTGAAACAATATAACATTTTTATTTTTAACAAATTCTTCGATTAATGAAGTTTTGCCTATTCGTCTTCTTCCGTAAATAACACCAAATTCTTTTTTATGGCTGTTATATTTTTCATTTAAATATCTTAATTCTTTTTCTCTTCCTTTAAATTCCATTTTATTTACTCCAAAGTAATTTACTCTTGAGTAAATTATATCATTATACATAAATTAAGTAAATCACAATAAATAAAATAATCGATATTTTTCGCTTTAATTTTAGTAAAAAAGTGATTATTAACTCTCAAAAAAACACCCCACGTGTTCTTGAGGTGTTTTGAATTTTTATTAATATCCTTTTTTAACTTCTGCTTTAACATAGCATTGATTTGCATTATGTTCAATAA
>CAVKAB010000198.1:0-2138 GCA_963653985.1 Bacteroidaceae bacterium | reverse complement strand
CTCAAAAATTATATTAAATTTTTAAAAAATTCAATGTCATATACTATGTATATGATTTTTTTATTTTTTTAACACTTTCTTTTTAATGATGTAGTAATTTGTAGCAATGTATGATATAATATTAATGAGGTAAATATCAATGAAGTTGTTAAGTTCTAAATCAAAAAATACGGTCAATTATTATGTTGGGGAAAGTTATAGAGATGGTAAAAAAGTAAAAACAAGAATTGTACATAAAATTGCTACTCATAAAGAATTGCTTGATAAAGGAATCAAAGATCCGAAAGCATACTGCCAAGAATTTGTGGATAAAATAAATGAAGAATTAAAAGATGAAATACAAATTTACTCAGAAAAAGTTAATTTTCGAGATGAATTAAAAATTGAGTCTTTAGTTAGCAAATCTACTTATAAAAATATCGGATGGTTATTTTTGATTCAAATTTATAACAAATTAGGATTGGATGAATTTGCAAATTCAATAAAAACAAAAGCACAATACGATATCGTTAATATTTTAAAATATTTATCAATTGCAAGAATTTTAAAACCAGCTTCAAAAAAAGAAACACATAATTCAGTTGATAAATATCTTTGTTCACCTGATTACAATTTAATAAATTCCTACAGATTATTAGAACTTATTTCAGATAATAATGAATTATTACAAAAAACATTATTTAAAAACACTAAAAATTTAGTAAATATAAACACTGATGTTTTCTATTATGACTGCTCAAACTTTTATTTCGAAACTGAAACTCAAGATGATGATATTTTTAATGAAGATGGTGACATTATTCAATGGGGATTAAGAAAATATGGTCATTCTAAAGAAAATCGTCCTAATCCAATTGTTCAAATGGGTTTATTTATTGATTCTAATGGTATTCCAATTTCGTATAACATAAATCCAGGAAGCACAAATGAGCAAATCACTGCAATTCCATTAGAGCAACAAATGATCAGAAATTACAAAACATCTGATTTTATTTATTGTTCAGATGCAGGTCTCGGTTCTTATGACATTCGTTTTTTCAATTGTTTAAATCATAGACATTTCGTTGTTACGCAATCATTAAAGAAAATTAAAGAAGAGAATTCAGATTGCATATTTAAAGATTTAAATTGGAAATTTGTTGAAAATGATGAAAAAGTAAGTTTAAAAGCATTTAAAGATGCCATTGATAAAAAAATATCAGGCGCAGAATTAACAGAAAACGAACAAAAACTTTTAGAAAAAGATATGATTTATAAGTCTTTCCCTAACACAAAAGAAATTCCATTAAATTTCATTAAAGAAATGGGAATAAAACTAAAAGGCAAATTAGAGATGGAAGAAACGATTTTTATCACTTTTTCTCAAAAATATTACATTTACCAAAAAAGAATTTTTAATAATCAATTAGAAAGAGCAGATAAAATTATCAAAGAAAATAAAAAAGAAAAAGGTAAAACTCAAAACGATCCAAGAAGATTTGTTAAAACAGTTCCTGTAACTACAAATGGTGAAGTCATTGAAAAAACAATAAACATTTGGAATGATGAAACAGTAGATAATGAAAATAAATTCCATGGTTTTTATGCATTAGCAACTAATTTAGATAAAAACATAAAAGATATTATGGAAATTAATGCTCAAAGATGGAGAATTGAACAAAATTTCAGGTTATTAAAAACAGATTTCGATTCAAGACCTGCATATGTATGGACAGATCCATCGATAAGAGGACATTTTGCAATTTGTTACATTGCACTCTTAATCTATAGAATTTTAGAAAATAAACTATTAGAAAAGGATAAAAAATACGATTTTACTTCATCAAATATTATTCAAACATTAAATAATATGAATGTAATTCTAAAAGGCGATTCAATCTACCAATCTCTTTATACTGGATCAGAAGTTCTAGATGCTTTATGTAAAACATTTGAATTAAACCTTAACAAAAAGCATTATAGAAAAAACAAATTGGAAGAATTATTCAAATAAAAAATGTAGTAATTTTTTAGAATTAAATTTCTATAAATTACTACATTTATAATTTCAATGTGTTAAAGTCGGGAATATAGGTAAATAACAATCGAGTAGAGAGTGAGAAATAAAATTTCTCCGCTCCCTCTCACACCACCGTACG
>CAVKAB010000197.1:0-2150 GCA_963653985.1 Bacteroidaceae bacterium | reverse complement strand
TTGGAATTGTTCTTTTAATTCCTCTTTTATTTTTTGGAATGGGTGGAATGTATAGTGATATTATTCCTGAGATTTTTAAAAATATGGAATATGGAATTTATTATAATGCTGGACTTCAACTAATATTATCATTTGCAATAATTGGATTATTTTTTAATTATTACATTAATGGATTTAAATCATTTATTAAAAGAAGTCTAAACATGGATTCTTTAGTATTTTTGGGTAGTTTTTTCTCATTAATCTATAGTTTCTATATTATTATTTCTACAATTATCAATAAAAATTATCACTATCCACATTTCCATTTATATTTAGATAGTGCATCAATGATTTTAGTTATTGTTTCAATTGGTAAATATATAGAAGAATTAAGTAAAAATAAAGCTAAAAGTACAATTAAGGAACTATTAACTTTAAGACCAAAAATTGCTCACTTAGTAAAGGGAGAAGAAATTATTGATATTCCTACTAAAAACATTCAAGTAAAGGATATTTTACTAGTTAAACCAGGTGAAACAATCCCAAGTGATGGTATTGTTATTAGTGGAATTTCAAGCGTTGATGAATCAATTATTTCTGGAGAATCTTTACCAATTACAAAAGAAGAAGATTCTCTTGTAATTGGAGGATCAATTAATAAAGAAGCTCCTTTAAAAATCTTAGTTAATAAGAAAAAAGAAGAAAATGTTTTAAGTAAAATTATTAAAGAAGTTGAAGGTGCAAGTAATATGAAATCACCTTTAACTAGAATTGTTGATAAAGTTAGTAAAGTCTTTGTGCCTGTAGTTATGGTTCTTGCTTTAATTACTTTCGTTGTTTGGATGATTTTAGGACTTGTTAATAATGGTCCAATCATTGATTCAATGATGTTTAATTCATGGTTTGATGAAGCATTTACTTTTGGAGTTGGAGTTTTAGTTATTTCTTGCCCATGTGCTTTAGGTCTTGCTACTCCAATTTCATTACTTGTTGGAAGTAGTGTATTTTCTAAAAACTACATTGTTGTTCAAAACGGAGAAGCAATTGAAAAAATTAAAGAAATTGACGCTATTGTTTTAGATAAAACTAATACTATTACTCAAGGCGAATTAAGTGTTACTAGTGTTGAAATTTTAAATAAAGAATATAAAGATTTATATTCAAAAATTTATTCAATTGAAAAATATAGTGAGCATCCTCTTGGAAAAGCAATTATTAAATATTTAGATAAAGAAAATACAAAAGTTTCTAGTGATTTTTTAATGAACGAAATGATTCCTGGAAAAGGAATTAAAGGTATTTTTAAAAATAAAGAATATATTTATGCAACAAACATCTCTTATTTAAATGAAATTTTAAATAAAGATGAAAATTTAAATAAAAAAGTAGAAGAAGCTTCTTTAAAAGGAGAACTTCCAATTTTTATTTATAGTGAAAAAGAAATCCTTGCTATCTTCTATTTAAAAGATGAATTAAAAAAAGAAAGCAAAGATTTTATTAAAAATGCTAAAAAGATTTTCAAAAATGTTATTTTACTAACTGGCGATAATAAAAATATCGCTTCATTTATCGCAAAAGAAGTAGGAATTGATGAAGTAATTAGTGAAGTTAAACCTACTGAAAAAGATAAAGAAATCGTGAAACTTCAAAGTGAAGGCCATAAAGTTATCATGGTAGGAGATGGAGTTAATGATTCAATCGCTCTTACTCGAGCAGATATTGGGATTGGAATTGCAAAAGGTAGCGATATTGCTCTTGCAAGTAGTGATTTTATTTTGATGAGAAGTAATCTTGAAGATATTTTTAAAATTATAAATTTATCAAAGAACATTAGAAAAAATATCTATTTCAATTTATTTTGGGCATTTATTTATAATTTAATTTTTATTCCAATTGCAGCAGGTTGTTTTGCTTCTTTTGGAGTGATTTTATCTCCAATGTATTGTTCAATGCTTATGGCATTAAGTAGTGTAACAGTATGTTTAAATTCTTTAACTTTATTTTTAAAGAAAGTAAATAAATGATTAATAGGTTATTAAGATTTTTTACTTAATAACCTGTATTTTTAAATAAAAACGTTTAAGTTTTAATAATTTATTTCTAACTTTTAACTATTTTATTTATAATATTAGGGAGGTTTATAATATGAAAATTTTAATAACTGGTGG
>CAVKAB010000196.1:0-2208 GCA_963653985.1 Bacteroidaceae bacterium | reverse complement strand
TTCTTCAACGTTATCAATAATGATGATTCTTGTATTTTCTTTCATTTTAGAAAGAATGTATTTTTGAAGTTCTGTTTTACCACTACTAGTTTTCCCTCCAATCATAATTGATTGTTTAGCTTTTAAGAATAAATCAATAAGATGATCAATTTTTTCGTTTAAAAATCCATTATCTTTTGATATTCTTAAATTTTTAGAAGCAATTCTTATTGAAAAATTAATCGTTGGTTCTCTTCTTTTTCTTGCAATTGCAAAATGAATTGCGTTAATTCGATATTTGTCGTAACTAATATCTAAAATAGGAGATGAAAATGAAAATTGAGAATCAGTTAAATTAGCAATATGTCTTATAAAATCATAAACTTCTTTACTAGATACACTTACATTAGATTTTTTTCTACCATATAAGTTATTTTGATAGTAAATATCTTCTCCATTATATGAAATGTCTGTAATATTTGGATCAATAATTAAATCTTTTAAAAATGAAGTAGATAAATAATTTAATACATCATTATTCATTGATAATTACTCCATTATTAATATAAAAAGAAAGATGAGAATCTAGATTAAAATTCATATAATATGTTGAAATAAAGTGAATTTGTATGGCATTCGGTTTTTCTTCGTTTTCTTCTACTTTATTATCAACATAATTAAAATATTTAAAACTAATCTTGTATGATTTAACTTTATTTTTTAAATTCATTGATAGATATTTTTTAACATCATCATTTAAAGTTTCTTTATTGAAATAAAAATATTTTGATTCTTTAGTTTCTCCATTAATCTCTTCTTCTTTAGTTTCTTCAATAATATTAGAATCAAGTAAACTTAGGGGTAAATTTAAAAATGTTCTATTAACGTACATTCCATTAATTCCAATATTAAATAGCATTAAAGAAGTCGAAGTTATAATTGAGATAAAAAATAAAGGTACTTGCATCATAAATTTATTTCCTCCATCTCTCCATCTTCTACTTTTTCATCTATTTCTCCTACAATTTCATATCCAATTTTCGTATTATCTTCTAAAAACTTAACATTAAATGGGATTGTACATGTTAAACCTGCATATCCCCATTCATAGAGAAATAAATAGAAAGTTGTTGTTTGATATTTCTCAAATTCTCCAGTTGGAAAATAAAAATCATTAGTTTCGATTGAATTACTACTTTTTGCTAAAGATACAAAGTTATTTGTGGGATTAACATACATTACTTGCTTAGATTTAAAAGTACAATTTGTTCTATTATCACTTGCTCTTGCAAGCTCAAGATATTGCTTTCTAGAAGTATTTGCTTTTCCTTCAAAGAAGAAATCATATTGATGTTGAAGTTGAATCTTTCCTTTAAAATAGATATCTTTATTGTAATATTCTCTATAAAGATTAAGTTTTAAATCATTGAAATAGAAAGTCCCATATTTATCTACTTCAATTGTAGATTTTAAATTAGTGAATTTATAATATTCTCCATATGTTTTAGTAACTCCATCTTGTTGAGAGATTCTAGCACTTATAGGACAATAAAATTCTCTATTCTTCATATCTTCATCACATGGAGTTCCTGGAAAATACATATCAAATTCCCCAAAAACATATCCATTAACATTTAATAAATAACTTGTTATTTGAAGTTGAACATGGAGTAATCCTTTTAAATAATCTGTATGATTAATGTAGATTGTAAAATATCCTCTACACATCTCTCCATCTCTTCTTGTAACTCTTTCAAAATTAATATAATTTCCATATTGATCATAAAAAATCATATCAAAATAAACTGTACAAGAATAAGGCATGAGATCTACAAAGAAAGTAACTGGATCTCCACGGGCTACATATTTAGCTTCAATATAAAAATCATTGATTCTAAAATCACTTCTTGGACGATCCACAGTGTATTCTCTTTCAATATTACTAATCTTTTTATATCCAGAGAAAGTATATTTACCACATGTTTCATCATTAACAACTCTATTTGATAATAATCCAACTACTAAACCTGGTAAGAAAAATATAATTTTATTCATTTTTACCTCCTTACCTATCAAGATGTAAGAAAAAATAAAAATTATTCAAAATTTTTTTAATTTTATAGTAAAATCTTTATATGATTATTTTAATTGGTGCAAGTGCAAGTGGAAAAACCACTATCGCAAAATATTTAACAACAAATTTAGGATTTAAAAAATTTGTAACTTCTA
>CAVKAB010000195.1:0-2257 GCA_963653985.1 Bacteroidaceae bacterium | reverse complement strand
AAGGGATTGTTACTACATGTTTAATTATTCCAATTTTCTTTGGAATTCCAAAAATTTACTTTAAAGCGATGGCATTAAGCTTTGCACCTGCAGGAAAAAGAGTAGAAATTAATTTTGAAAAAGCAGTAATTAGAAATGTCTTATACCTTATTTTTGGAGGTGTTCTTACTATTGTTTCTAACTATTTATATGCATGCTTACTTTTTGCAACAATTATTGGAATTCCTTTAGGATTACAACAATTAAAGTTTGCTAAATTCTTTGTAGCTCCATTTGAAGCAGAAATTATTAAGCAATAACTTTAAAGAATGAATCTTATTAAGTTAAGGTTCATTTTTATTTTAATTAAAATATTAATTATTTTTTTTGATATAATGATAGATATGTTTGAGATTAATGATGTTATAAAAAGAATTGATGAATATTTAAAAACACATGAAGAAGTAGTTATTGCAATTGATGGAAAATCTGGATCAGGTAAAACCAGTTTAGGCAAAAAGTTAAATGATTATTATAAAGGTAATTTAATCCATATGGATGATTATTTTCTTCCTTTTAATTTAAGATCAAAAGAAAGATTAGAAGAAGTAGGAGGAAACGTTAATTACGAGAAATTTTATAATGATATTGTTTTAAATTTAAAGGGTAATTTAATTAGTGAACCTTATTCATGTAAAAGTGGAAAATTTAAAGAAAAGAAAATAATTAAACATTCTAAAGTTACTATTATTGAAGGAAGTTATTCCCTCCATCCTTACTTTAAAAAATATTATGATATTTCAATTGGTCTTGATATTAGTTATTCTACTCAATTAGAAAGATTAAAAGTAAGAGAAGGAGATAATTTAATTAATTTTATTAATAAATGGATTCCTTTAGAAAATAAATATTTTGAATATTTTGATATATTTTCTAAGGTAGATATTTTACTAATTGGGTAGTCGCTTAAAAAGAGAATATATAAAAATTTAATATTTTTAATAATAGCAAAATATATAAAAAAATCGCTTAAAAAGTGAAAAAATGGTGTAAAATCCCTTAAATTCTACTTAAAAGCGAGTAATTCAACTTTATGGTTATTTAGTTTAGATGCTAAATGGTTGATGATATAAGGCATGGAGGGGATTATGAGTCTAGGTGAAAAAATAAGAAAGTTAAGATTAAGTAAAGACATCACTCAAAAAGAAATAGCAGATAAATTAAATGTATCTTTCCAAACAGTTAGTAAATGGGAAAATAACATTAATGAACCTGATTTAGCATCATTAAAGAAACTTGCAAATATCTTTAATTGCCCTATTGATTTCTTCTTTGAAGATGATGAAGAAAAGATAAATAATTCTTTAGAAAGTATCTCTAAAGAAAAAGAAAATAAGGAAGAAATAAAAGAAGAATCTAAAGAAGAAGTTAAGGAAACAAAACCTAAAAGAAAGGAATATGTTATCTTAAAAGAAGATGAAGATTTAGATAATAATGGAAAAATTATTAAGGTAGAAAAACCAAAAGAAGAATCTAAAGAATTTAGAGTTAATGAAGTAGAAGATTATTCAAATCAAGATAATGCTCAAAATGAAATTCAAGAATCTAATAAAGTAATTCTTATTAATAAGAAGAAAGAGGGTGATCCATTATTAATTGTTGGATATTGTACAAATTGTTTAAAACCTGTTATTAATGATCATGATTATTATGAAACTACAAAAATAGGTAGTGATGGAAAATCTAAAAAAGAGTATTGGTGCCAAGATTGCTATGAAAAAAAGTAAAGAAGGTTCACTTAATAAAGTTGGAGTCTGTAAGGATTGTGGAGCAAATATTTATAAAAATGATGAATATTTCAATATCAAAAGACCTACTTTAATGGGAGGAGATCAAGAAGTATTACTTTGTGATAAATGTTATAAAGAATACTTAAGAACTAGAAAGGGTGATAAATCTACTCTTAATAAAGCTTCTAGTAATTCTTCAAGAGCAAAAAGTAAAACATCATCAAATACTTATAATAAATCAAAGAAATCTTATAGTTCTATCTCCTCAAGAAATGATTCTACAGTTATCTTATGGTCATTAATTTTAGGATTTATTGCACTCGCTAGTACCTTAGGAGTTTGCATTTATAACTATAATGTAGTTGGACTTGGATGGTGTATTGGATTGCCTATCTTATTTGGATATATGGTTTTATCTACAATTTATTGCTTATTTAGTGATACTTATATTTCAGAAGTATTTGCTGCAATAGCAGGAAAAGTTATCC
>CAVKAB010000194.1:0-2258 GCA_963653985.1 Bacteroidaceae bacterium | reverse complement strand
TTAAATAGGCTTATTTCATTAAATACTAAGGCATTAGATAGTAATATAGATTCTAGAAGTAAAAAGCCAAGAGTTTAACTCCTAGCTTTATCATACGAAAATGCTACCATTTCTAGTAGCAATCTTCTTATTAGGATTTCTTTTTTTAAGTGTTACCTTCACACTTTATCTTCAATTTGAGATTTCTTTTTAAGGTGTTACTCTCGCACCTTGTCTTCTTTATGAGTTTAAAACTTTAATTAATAATTTACAATATTATTTTTCTTTAGATTTTAAAATTTCAATTAAAGGTTCTAATTCTTTATTAGCAGAATTCATTATTTTTTGAATATCTAATCTTTCAAGTAATCCAGAAACTTTCCTTCCTTTAATATAAATTTTATTTCCTTTTCTAAATAAACTTTGAATTTTTTCGTATCCATTTTTACCAGTAACTTTACTTGGTTCTTTTATTCTTAGCCATTTGCAAATTCCAGTTGCATCATAGAGTAACCCATCTTCAATACTCTTACGAGCTCTTACTTGAATGACTTCATTTGCACCAAATTTAAACATCCTTGATTTTACATCATTCCAATTAATTGGAGGAATAGACGCAAATTCAAAAACATCAGTATCATAGCAAAGAGCAACGATAAATTCTTTGTTAGGATTTAATTCTTTTAACTTTTTAAATTTCATAATTGAATCGTTTTTAAAACCGCCAAATCCACGAACATTGAATATGCTTATTTCACATTCAAGTCTTTTATTTGAATTGCTATTTCTAATTAGAGGGATAATATAATTTTTGTAAAGTTCCTCTTCAGTTTCGCCTTCTACAAAAATAACAACATATTTGCTCATGATTAATCCTCTAAATAATCGTTGATTAAGCTTGATTCACTATTTTGATCAGAAATTAAAGAGAACAAGTAATCTCCAATTAATGAACCTACTTGTGATGCTGCTTTATTTAAAGATTTCATTTTTACTTTTTTAAATTTAGCACCTCCCTCTTTATCACTTATTCCAGCGTAAATGCATTCATTAGAAAGGAAATTTATGATGTATGGAGAATGACTTGTAAAGATAAGTTTAGAATCGTCTAGAAGTTCTGCAATAATTTGAATGTAAGAATTTAATAAGCTTGGATGAATTGAATTTTCAGGTTCTTCAACTGCAATTAAAGAAACATTACTCATTTCTGCTAAAACAATTCTTGTTAATAAAACTAATATTCTTTTAGCGCCATCTGACATTTCTTCAAAACTTAATGTAGTAACTAAATTCTTATCTTTAACTGCTAGCAAATATATGCTGTCTGAAAAAGTTAAAGGCGAATCATCTGGAAGTTTTACGTTACTTGTATTTACTTTTATTTCTTGGACATTTAATTCTTCAATATCAGGGAATAATGAAATAAATGTATTTTCAATTAATTCATATTTATCTTTATTTGATTCTTTAAGTTTATACAAAACTCTAGGAAGATTTTGAACCATAAACATAACATTTCCAATATCTTTAAGAATTACAGGATCTGGATTATACATATTTCTTGGATCTAAAGTATCTTCCATGTATAAAGAAATATTATTAATTTTATTAATTAAATCTACATAAAATAAATCATCAAATGCTTTTAATTTATTGATTGCAAGTTCTAATTCTTCCACATTTAATTTTGTGGTACATCTTCCACTAAGAGATGTTTTATATAAACATTCATTTGAATTTCTATTAATTACTATGGTGTACTTTTGATGTATATCATCATTTTTTATTTTTAAACATTCAGAAATTATCTTTGGAGATTCATTTTCTTTATATCCCCAAGAAACTTCAAATGAGTATATTGCATTATATGGCTTTCCCTCTTTTGAAATTTTAGTCTCTATTTCAAAATAGAAATTTTTCCCAAAATTAGATTTATTAAAAGGCATTGAATTTTTAGAAGTAAGCATCATTGATTTAGTTCCTAAATTTGCTTTAATAAAAGAAATTCCAAAATTAATACCTTTTAAGTAATTAGATTTACCAAAGTTATTGCAAGAAACAATTGCAGTTAATCTTCCAAAGGATATATCCACATTTGATAAATTTTTGTATCCATCTATTTTAACTCTTTGAATTTTCATAAATTCATTGCTCCTTTCTATATTAAATCTTTTAATTTATTCTATCTATTTAATCAAGAATATGCAATAAATAATTGCGTATGTTTCAAAAAATATCTAATTTTTAAGTGTTTTTTAGAAAATACGCAAATTATATGG
>CAVKAB010000193.1:0-2290 GCA_963653985.1 Bacteroidaceae bacterium | reverse complement strand
ATTAAATTTTAACAAAAAAGCTGGTATTTTTAATTACCAGCATTTATTGCATTTAATTTGTCACTTAACAATTCTAAAATTATTATAATAAGGTATCTCAATATTTCTTTTTATTTTTAATATCATAATTTATAATAAATTTGTTTTGTCGTAAGGAAGTTTTATAAGCGCTAGTATGGAAAAAGAATTCTTGGATTTAATTGATAGTTATCGTAAAGATTCTAATTTAAATGATTCTATTAGAATTTATATTTTAAGCCGTCTTTACACTGAAGCTGATATTATATTATATATTGATTATTTTAGTAAAATAGCTAAAGAAATAGATGATAAAGTAGGCTATGCTTTATCTAAAGCAATGTATTTTTGGGTATATCATAGTAATGATATGGAACTTGCGCATAAATATAATGAAGAAGCTTTAAAGTTATATCATCAAATTGATAATTACGAAAATAAAAATGGTTATTTATCGGTTTTAAACAATGAAATTATTTACAATAATTATTTTGGAATATTGCATAAATCATATGAATTATTAAATGAAGGGATGAGAATTGCTGAACAAATAGGTAATATTAATTATTATTTTAATTTTTCTGTGAATTGTTTTTACTTATTGCTTGATACTGGACTTTTTGATAAAGCTTATAAGATATTATATAAATTAGAATCTAACGATGTAACTTTAATACCTTCTAATATTGCTATTATGAAAACTTTAAAGATTAAAGTTTTTTATAGTTTAAATAAATTTGAAGAATGTGTAAAAGAAGCGATAGATCTATATAAATATAATGAAAATGAGCATATTCTAGATATGTATCTTATTAATTCGTTTTTAATAGAATCTTATATAAAATTTGATGTTTCAAAAGCTAAAATTTATGTTGGAGAACTGTTAAAAGAAATATCATCGAATGAATGTATTAAAGATAATATCGATATTAACGAAGCTTATTTAGCTCTTGCTAGATATTATAAAACTATCGGTGATAGCGAAGAATCTTTTAAATGGTATAAGGAAGTATATTTTAGATATAAAAATCTTTTGGGATGGAAATTAAATGCTTTAAATGAATCTATAAATTCTTTTAAAGATTGTGATTCTGATTTATATTTAAAAGCTTTAATAACAAAGGATAAATATTTAGAAGAAATAAATAATACACTTGTTTCAATATCTAACCAAGAAAAGATAATGTATGATGATTTTGCTGATTTCCGTTATAAATATTTATATGAAAAGATAGAAAAATTAACTAATTTTGTTAAAGAAATTAATAATTTAGATACTCCTGAAATATTAGAAAACCATATTAAATCCTCACTATTTGATATTTTGAATGCTAATTTTATCGAAGTTTTTATTGATAAAAAAGATTTTAAGTATCATGGCTTAAATTTATCTTCTATTGATGGGTATTATATTTATGAAGGCGAAGAATTACCTCTTGATTTGAAAAAAGAATGTTTTTCTTTAACTTGTATTAAAGTTCATGATACAAAATTAGATTCATATTTATATATTATTATTGGTTTACCAAGAATGGATAATATAGAAAAGAAGGAAGTTTCATATTTAATTTCTCTTATTAAGGAAGTATTAACACCAGTTTTACTTCAAATTGAACGTTATAATAAAGCGATAGATAATTATTCTCATGATCAATTAACTCTTTTATATAATCGTTATGGTTTAGAACATATGATTCAAGATAATTTAAAAAAATGTTCTTCTTTATATTTATTAATGATTGATATTGATGATTTTAAAAAGATAAATGATGCTTATGGTCATGATATGGGTGATTATGTTTTAATAAAAGTTAGTGAGACTCTTGCCACTAATTTAGGAAAAAATAATGTTGCTCGTATTGGAGGTGAAGAATTTATTGGATTAGTTGATTCAAATATTTATTCAATTAATGAATTTTTAGATAAATTAATGGGTGATATTAATAAAATAAAGGTTGAAGATAAAAAAGTAACGATTTCTTTAGGTGTTAGTTTATTTACTTCTTTAGATGATTTTAAAAAAGCAAAAAACGAAGCAGATAAAAAACTATATGAAGCTAAACAAAGTGGTAAAAACAAATATATTGTTTAAATTAATATGCTTTTTAATATAAATGTATTGCGTTATGTAATTAACGATAATATAAATAATTTTTCTTGAAATATTTATTAGTTTTATTATAATTATTAAGCATGCAGGTGTAGTTTAATGGTAGAGCATCAGCCTTCCAAGCTGATTACGCGGGTTCGATTCCCGTCACCTGCTCCATTT
>CAVKAB010000192.1:0-2292 GCA_963653985.1 Bacteroidaceae bacterium | reverse complement strand
GTTAGTGATGGATATTTTAAACTTCAACTTATAGAACAAATATTAATTGTATTTAATAATGTTGGGATTGCTTTAGAAAAATCAAAAGGTAACACTAAAATTATCTTTGTAATGAATATTATAAATTTAGCAGTTAAATTAGTTCTTAATGCTTTATTTATCTATGGAATGAAAGTTGATAGTTTAATTTATGTTGAACTTGCTAGTATTTGTGCTCAACTTTCTATGGTCTTAATTGCAGGATTTTTAATGTTTAGAAAATCTAATATTTTTAGAATTACTTTTAAAGAATTATCTTTAAAATGGGAATATGTAAAGGCAATTATTAAAATTTCTTTCCCTTTATTTTTAGGAAAAGTAGTTATTTCTTTAGGAAAAGTTGGAGTTAACGCAATGTGTGCTGAATATGGTGCATTAACTGTAGGAGCTTTAGGAATTTCTAATAATATATGTGGACTTGTTACAAATCCAGGTACTTGTTTTGAAGATAGTGAATCTTCAATTGTTGCTCAAAATCTTGGAAATAAGAACATGAAAAGAACATTTAAAGTATTTTTAAGATGTTTGTGTATTAATTTAATTTGGGCAGCAATAGGATTTTTAGTAACTAGAGTCTTCTTTGAAGATCAAATTATTGCACTTTTTTCTACTGAAAATACTTCTCCAGAATTCTTATCTCAAATCAAAGATATTTATCAATATGATTGTTTATCTATCCCTGCTTTAGCACTTAATTCAGTAGTTTTAGGTATCTTATATGGATATGGACAAACATTTTTAGCAGCAATAAACAATATTTTACGTATTGTTACACGTATTGGAGTATTATTTATTCTTCAAACATTCTTCCCAAATATTGGAAGTGAAGCTGCTGGTATTTCAATGGGAATATCTAATGGAATTATTGGACTTTTCTCTGTTATGTTCTTTATTATTTTCTTTATTAAAGTTAAAAGAAAAGGATATAAAGATATGTCTTTAAAAGATGAAGATCCTTTAATGATAGAAGAAAATGGAATTTTAGTAAGAGTAGATAAAAATACATACGAAATGGATGAAAAAATTGAATTTATTGATTTAAATGGATTAAATTCTTCTCTTAAAGGAGAATTAATTATTAATAAATCTTATTCTAAAAATACTCCTTTAATCTTAATCTTTCCAGGAGGAGGATATAATCACTTATCCCCAAGAGAAAGTGCTCCTATTATGAATAAATTCCAATATTTAGAATATAATACTGCAATATTTAGATATAGTGTCGCTCCAAATCACTTACCATTACAAGAAAAAGAAGTTAAATTTGTAGTTAAATACCTCCACAATTTATTCCCTAATATTTATACCTTAGGTTTTAGTGCAGGAGGTCATTTAGCAGGTCTTGCATCTACTGATAAAGAAATTAATAAATACATTAAAGGTTCTATTTATTCTTATCCTGTTATTACAATGGGAAAATACACTCATGAAGGTAGTAAAAATAACTTACTAAAAGGAAGAATTAACGAAAAAAATATCAATAAATATAGTGTAGAAAAAAGAATTGACAATACAACTCCTCCATCGTTTATTTGGACAACAATTGATGATCAAACTGTCCCTTGGGAAAATACTTTATTATTTAAATATAATATGGATTTAAATTCTAGATATTGTGAAATGAAAATATTTAGACATGGACTTCATGGAAGTGCTCTTGCAGATGAAACCGCTATGACTCCTGAAAGACCAGAATATTACAATAAAGATTTACAATGTTGGGTAAATTTAGCAGATATTTTCATTAAAAAACAAGAATCCTTAAATAGTTAACTACCGAGGCACTTACTGGATTTCAAATAATGGAAATTATGGAGAATTTATTAAATTTTTACCTGGAGGTCATTACAATGGAAAATAAAAAATGTCCAATATGTGGCAAAATAATGCGATGTGAAATCAACAATTCTGCAATAAACTATTATTGTGATGCTTGTGAATATTCTGAAGCATCAACCTATTATGATCCAAAAATATGGGATATAAGTGAATACTCAATTATTTTAAAACCACAAAATAACATTAATTTAGATCAAATTAAATTAATATCTCATTTAAGTGGTCTAAATTTCATATCAAGTAAAAAACTTTTAAATTGTGGAGGTTTTTTATGTAAGATTACTAACCTAAATTTAGGCGCGACAAAAAAAACTTGATAATTTATCTATTTTCTACGAAATTAAAGTCAATTAAATGATAAAAAGTCGAATCAAATTAAGATTCGGCTTTTTCATTTTCTTCAACTTTTATATT
>CAVKAB010000191.1:0-2296 GCA_963653985.1 Bacteroidaceae bacterium | reverse complement strand
CAATTATAAAAGAATATTCTTTAAATAATTATATTAGCGTTGTTTTCCAATCAAGTGGTGAAATAATCTCTCTTAATGTTTATGATTTATCACTAGATGGAATTACTTCTACAACTAAATTAACATTTAGTGATTATGATTCATCAAAAGTCTTAACAGAAGATCAAATTAAAACTTTATGGGAAAATTCAAAAAATAAAGAAGATAAAAGCAAAAATTTAAAATATGAAGTTGAAAGAATTTCCACAATTATTGATTGTTTTAATAAATATTCTTTAAATAACGCTACATTATCTAACCTTATTAACATTGATTTTGCATATAAAGACTTAACATTAAATGGAAACATTGCATCTTTATTACATTTTAACGAATATAAAGAATTAGATGAAAAATATATCGAAGCTTCTCTTCCAATTACTTTTAGTTCTTCTAGTAATAAAAAGGATGTTACTGGAATAAATGCAGATTTAATTTATAGTGATAAAAATCAAGAGGATAGTCATTTTAAGAATTTAGTATATGATCCTTATCGTTTAAAAGAAGGTACTCAAGCAAATATTTCTTTAAAATATGGTAATAATTCACTTGATTCAAAAAATTTCTCTACAATTTACGCTTACTCTTCATTAAATACAATGGCAGATTGTTTTGAAGCTTTAAGTAATATCGATGATAATAATATTTTTGCATCCTATACAATAATTAATCAAATTAAAAATATTTCTACCCAATTAGTAAATTCTATAAATGGAAAAGACACTAATGTATTAAAATCTTTAGCAGATTTAAATATTATCAATACAAGTACATTAATTTCGTTATTAAATGGATTAAATTCATCAGTAGATAAGCTAACCCTAACTCTTGATTTTAAAGATTTTACTTCTAATAAAGATCTTTCTAAATATAAATTTAAAATTGATATAAATTTAACTACAGGTGAAGATTTAAAAAATAATACATTCTATAGATTAGATTCAATTGAAGCTAAAGAACTAAATAGTGGAGATATTTCATTGAAAATCAAAATTAATGAAACTAGAATCTCATTTGATGATTTATCTAATGGAATCAAATTATCAAAAGATATCTTTACTATTTTTATACCTTATGATAGACAACCTTCTTGGTATATGGATATTAGTTATCTTGCAAATATCTTAGAACTTGGAGTTAGAATTACAAATAAAAGATATTATGAAATAAATGGTACATTTAATTTAAATGATAACATTGTAGTATCAATTCCTACTTTATTATCGAAAGATCTAGAAATTGATAGTGTACAACCAATTAACGAAATAACATTTGAGTTAAAGTTATTCTTCTATAAAGAATATGGAAATGATGAAGCTTACAAAATTAAATCGTATTTAAAACTTCAAAATAATGAGGATCCAAATGAAATTACTGAATTTTTCATCGATCCATCAAAAGTATATTTATCAAAATATTCAAAAAATAAATCTAGTAATGAATATGAATCTAATGTTTCATATATTACAAAAGAAACATTACTTGGATATTCAAAAGTAACCATTATGAGTCTTGATAAAGATGGAAATGAAATAGTGAGTGATTCATCAAGAAAAGTACCACGTATCTTATATTATTTACTTGATTATTCTACTATCTTAAATAGTAAGCAAATCGATATTGAATACGCCACTATTGAATTACACCTTAATTTAAAAGAAGTTATATTATCTGCTTTATTTGATGTAATGACAGACACTTCAAGTGAAACCGAATCCAATCAAGATATTGAAATTGATTATCTTAGTGGATGGGAAATACACGCAAGCAAAGATTCTTCAACTTCATTAATTACTGGATATTTCTTACTTGATTTATCTCAAATGGTATTAGGATTTGATTTAGGCGATATCAATTTAGATTTTAAATCTAAACTAAAATTATCATTTGAAGAATTAACTACTGATTTTTATAGATTCACTTTATCTCAAAATAATGATGATTGTGATTTATTAGAAGCAAGCTTTAAATATGGGGATATTTCAATAAAGATATCATTAAGAATAGAAAATTCTATGTTCTATTTAATGACTTCAAATAATTATGTTGCATACACAATAGGTTTTGATAGATACAATAAATTCATTGATAAGTTTAATGAATTAAACATCAATGATGAATATTATGTCACTAATATAATTTCTCCTGATATTAAAATTGAATATACATTCCCAGTCACAGTTAATATCACTTCAAATTATAGAGTAGAGTTTAATGATTCTAAGAATCAAAAAACTTTTTCTTATTATTTTTAAAC
>CAVKAB010000190.1:0-2322 GCA_963653985.1 Bacteroidaceae bacterium | reverse complement strand
CAAATACACATTGTGCTGTCTTTTCTTTTGGAATCTCAAAAACTCCAAAACCAACCATTGGCATTTTTATACCATTATTCAATTTTACATATTCCATATATTATAGTTCGTCCTTTCATTAATATTTTTACGAATTCCATTTATAATTCGCTTTTCATCATCATTTTTAACGAACTTCTTTATATGGTTTCCCTTTTGAGAAGAAACGGTTAAACATATCTTCAAAAGTCATAAAATTATTTCTCCTCCTTTATAAGCTTAGATTTATCTTTTCTTCTTCATTATACATCAACAAATATTATTGTAAAGTAAGAAGCAAGCCATTAGTAATTACGCATCATTTATTGAAATTAGTTATACATTTTTAAAATAAAATAAAAGGTAAACGATATTATATAGTTTAATTTTTAATAATCTTTCATATTCTTCCGGAAGAATAATTGATTTTTCGGAAGATTAATTATTTTTTTGAAAGATTATTTAAAATTTCGAAAGATTAATATATAATAAATATATAGGTGAAAAATTATGTTATTAGATGAAAAGCAATTAAAAGTATTAAGAGAAGATTCTCATACAGAATTTAAAGAATCAGGAAGAAAAATACCAGATAGTCTTTATGAAACTTATTCTTCTTTTTCTAATACTTCTGGTGGAATTATATATTTAGGAATTAAAGAAGGTAAATATAATGAGATTTCAGGATTAGTTAATCCTGAAGAACAAAAGAAAGTATTAATATTTTCACTTCATTCTAAAAATAAAGTTAGTTATTGTGGAATTAGCGATGAAGATATTGAAATTTTAGATATAAACAATAAAAAGATTATTCGTTTTATTGTTAAAGAAGCTCCAAATGAGGTTAAACCAGTATATTTAAATGGTAATCTTTCTAAGTCTTATATTAGAGTAGGGGATGGCGATTTTTTAATGTCTGAAGATGAAATTGCAACTTTACTTTTAAAAAAGAAAGGTGTTGGATTTGATATGCTTCCTAATATACTAGGATTAGATGAAACTAATCTTGACGAAGAATCAATTAAAAGATTTCGCAAAAATCTTAATGAAATTAATCCAAATAATATGTTTAGCGAATTAAACGATCATGATTTTTTATTACGTATTGGTGCATTAACTAAATATAACGATAAATATGTTGCAAAAAATGGAACAATTCTTTTCTTTGGATATATTAGTGATATCTTACAAATTTGCCCTAATTATTTTTTAGATTACCAAGAAAATCTTACAAATAATACTAGATGGGACAAAAGAATTGTTTCAGATGATTTTTCTTTTAATGCTAACTTATATAATTTCTTTGATTTAGTAAGTAAAAATATTATTTATAATTTACCTAATCCTTTTAGAGTAGATATAATCAATAATTTAAATGGTAGTGATATAAAACGTTCCGTAATTGAAGGTATTGTTAATGCAATTACTAATTGTGATTTTTCAATTTCTCCTGGTATTTTCATTAAAAAAACAATTAATGAAATAATAGTAACTAATTCAGGAGATATTCCAGTAGGAATTGATCAAGCAATTAATGGAGGTATTACAAATCCATTAAATAAAAGTATTATGACTTATTTCAGACTTCTTCAACTCGCTGATCATGCAGGAACTGGAGTTCCTAGTATTTTTCATACTTTTAATACTTATGGTTTTATTACTCCAAGCCTTAAAATTGAAGATAATCCAAAAAGAACTGTTTTAGTAATGAATTTCAATTCTATTAATAAGAATGCTCCATATTATGATGAAAAGATGAAGATTCTTTCTTATTTATCATCTCATATAGAAGGTGCTACAACCATAGAACTTTCTCAATTAATCTCAATGAAAAATACTTCTACCAATCAAATAATTACCCAATTATTACAAGAAAATAAAATAAAAACAAATGGAAAGAAAACAAAAGGTAAACGATATTATATTGCTTAATATTTAATAATCTTTCATATTCTTCCGGAAGAATAATTGATTTTTTGAAAGATTATTTAAAATTTCGGAAGATTATTTTACTTATAACTTTAAAGTATGAATCTAAAATTGAATATATTGAATTATGATTTTAAAAAATGTTAAGTTTGATTGCTTAACATTTTTATTTATAGCAAAAAATCTATATTTTCAATAAGTAGAAGAAATTTAAGAATTATTATATAATATCTTCAAATAAGGAGGACATAAGCATGGGCATTTATTTAAATCCAAATAATAATAAATTTTTATCTTATTATAAAGATGATATTTTTGTGGATAAATCATCAATTATTGAAATTACCAATAATAATATAGATAAAGAAGGCAAAA
>CAVKAB010000189.1:0-2361 GCA_963653985.1 Bacteroidaceae bacterium | reverse complement strand
AAAAATATTTAATTTATTTAGTTCTTTTAAATATTTTTTCTTTAATCTTAAATTTAGGAATTGCTTTTGCAATTTGTTTTGTTATTGAGATTTCTTTGCAAAACAAAAATAATATAACTTTTTCTTTATATTACATACCTTTAATTACTTCTGCTTCTATTTTGATATTACGTTTTATTGCTTATATTTTAATTGGTAGATGCAAAGCAATTTTAGGTGAAAAATCTAAAGAACATTTAAGAAACGAAATATTTAATAAAGTTATGATCTTAGGAAATAGAAAAAATGAAGATTTATCACTTGCAAGTTTGACCCAAGTTTCAATTGAAGGTGTTGAACAATTAGATCTTTATTATTCTGAATACTTACCTCAATTCTTTTTTGCAATGATTTCTCCAATTTTCTTATTCATAATTTATTGTTTTATTAATCTTTATAGTGCTATTGCCCTTTTAATTGCAGTCCCTTTAATTCCAATGTCTATTATTGCTGTAAGTAAATATGCTAAAAAAATATTTGCAAAATATTGGGATGAATATACACATATGGGAGATGCTTTTTTAGATAACATTTCAGGGATGAAAGAATTAAAAATTTTTAATGCTGATGAAATGTATGAAAATAAAATGGTAAATGAAGCAGAATCTTTTAGAAAAATTACAATGAAAGTTTTAACTATGCAACTTGCTTCAACAACAATTATGGATCTTGTTGCTTATGGAGGTGCTGGTATTGGTATTTCAATTGCTCTTGCAACTACTTCTCAAATAACTTTCCTTCCATTTTCCATTCCAACATTAGTTTTATTTTTAGTATTAACAGGAGTTGATTTTTTCTTACCATTAAGACAACTTGGGAGTGCATTCCATATTTCAATGAATGGAGCAACCGCAGGAAGAAAAATATTAAAACTATTATCAATAAAAGAACCATCTTGGGGTAAAAAAGAAATTAAAGATGATAATATTAAAGTATCAAACTTATCTTTTAAATATTCAGATTCTAATGAATATGTTTTAAAAAATATAAATCTTAATATTAATTCACATTCGTTAACTAGTATAGTAGGAGAATCTGGAAGTGGTAAATCTACATTAATTTCTTTACTAAGTGGTTTTAAAAAAGGATATGAAGGTTCAATTTATTATGGAGATGAAGAATTAAATTCATTATCTAGAGATTCTTTATTAAAACACATTTCAATTATTAGTTATGATACTTATATTTTCCATGACACTATTAAAAACAACTTTCTTTTAGCAAATAAAAATATTTCTGATGAAGAAATTATTAATTATCTAAAGCAAGTACATCTAGAAAATATAATTTCTAAAAAAGAAAATTTAGATTACATGATAGAAGAAAATGCGCAGAATTTATCTGGTGGAGAAAGACAAAGATTAGCATTTGCAATCGCATTAGCTTCTAATAAAGATATTTATTTCTTAGATGAAGCTACAAGTAATATTGATAAAGAAAGCGAAGAAATTATCATGAATAATGTAAAAGAGTTATCAAAAAATAAAACCGTTTTTATGATTTCTCATCGTCTTGCTAATGTTTATTTTAGTGATTATATTTACGTATTAAAAAATGGAAAGATAGTTGAACAAGGCAAAAATGAAGAATTAACTTCATTGAATGGAGTTTTTAGTAATTTAAAATCTAAACAAGAAGAATTAGAACAAATAAAGGAGGTTAAATAATTTATGCAACAAAAAGTTAGAAGAAACGGCTTACTAATTATGTATAAATTAGTAACCTTACTAGGGAAATTAGCATATTTAATTATTTTTGCAGTATTATTTGGGTATTTAGGTAATGCTCTTGCAATGTCCGTTATGGTTTTTGGATCATTAGGAGTTTGTAAATTAATTGATCCAAATTTTATTAACATAGATTTAAGCATTTTAATTACTTTAACAATCCTATCTGGTGTGTTAAGAGGATTATTAAGATTTATTGAACAATATTCAAATCATTATATTGCTTTTAAGTTATTAGCATGTTTAAGACAAAAAATATTTCATACTTTAAGAAAATTATCTCCTGCTAAACTTGAAACTAAAGAAAAAGGTAATATTTTAAGTATACTTACTAGCGATATTGAAACATTGGAAGTTTTCTATGCACATACCATTTCACCAGTTGGTATTGCAATCTTATCAAGCATCACGGTATTAACTTTTCTTGGAATTTTTGGGCATTATTCTTTATCTTTAATAACTTTATTTGGTTATTTATTAATTGGTATAATTGTTCCCTTTGTATCTTCTTATTTCTTAAAGAAAAGTGGATCTTATTATCGTAATGAATTAGGAAAATTCTCAAGTTATTATTTAGATTCTTTAAGTGGCATTA
>CAVKAB010000188.1:0-2370 GCA_963653985.1 Bacteroidaceae bacterium | reverse complement strand
ATGCTTACTCGGGCGAAAATCGAAAAAAAATTACGATTTCGCCCAAAATAAAATTAAAAAGTTAAAATTTAAAATATAAAAAATTAAATTGTTTTGAAATATTACGAGTAACTAGAAATACGATAAATATCGTTATTTTCACAAAAATTCTTTTTAATAATAATTTAGTTTATTGACCATTCCAAAATTTAAAAAACTTTTTCCGGGCGAAAATCGAAAAAAAATCACGATTTCGCCCAAAAAATTATTGTATTAAACGACATAGTTTATTAAAATTTAAATATAGGAATAATAAATGGAGAAAGCTATGGTTGGTAGAGAAAAAGAAATTAAAGAATTATTAGATTTATATAACGGTTCAAGAGCTGAATTAGTTGCAATTTATGGAAGAAGAAGAGTAGGTAAAACATATTTAATAAATCAAACATTCAAAAATAAATTTACTTTTAAGCATACTGCTATATCGCCTGAAGATGAAGAAAATAATTGCGAAATCTTAGAAATTCAACTTGAAAGTTTTTACAGTTCTTTAATTAAATTTGGATTGTCAAAATGTGAAAAACCAACAAATTGGTTTCAAGCTTTTGATCTACTTGAAAAATTATTAATTGAAAAAGATGATGGATCAAGACAATTAGTTTTCTTTGATGAATTTCCATGGCTTGATACTAAAAAATCTCATTTTATTCAAGCTTTTGAATCCTTTTGGAACTCATTTGGATGTGATAGAGAAAATTTAATGTTAATTGTTTGTGGAAGTGCAAACTCATGGATTCAAAATAACTTAATTAACAATCATAGAGGTCTTTATGGGAGAGTTACTTATGAAATTAAATTATTATCTTTCAATTTAAAAGAAACAGAAGAATATTTAATTTCAAATGGTATTACCTTATCACGTTATGATATTACTACTTCATATATGATTCTTGGAGGTGTCCCTTACTATTTAGGATACATTAAAAAAGGATTAAGTTTAGCACAAAATATCGATAACATTTTCTTTACAAAAACTGCACAATTATCATTAGAATTTGATAGATTATTTAGATCTTGCTTTGAAAATCCTGAATTTAGTAAAAAAATAATAATTTTATTAAGTGAAAAGAAAATTGGATATACAAGAAAAGAAATTGCAGAAAAACTTAAAATTAGTGATGGTGGACATTTAACAAAATATTTAAATTCCTTACTATCAAGTGATTTCATTATCAAATACACTCCATTTGGAACAAAATCTAAATCTCAATACTATAAATTAATTGATCCATTTTGTATTTTTTATCTTAAATTTAAGTATGAAAAAAATTATGACGAAGATTTCTGGTCACGAAATAGCACTACCCAATCAATAAATATTTGGAAAGGATTAGCATTTGAAAATGTGTGTTTTAACCATATAAAAGAAATCAAAAATGCACTAAATATTGGAGGAGTATCAACTACTACATCTCCTTGGTATTTTTCTAATGAAGAAAATAATGGGCAAGTTGATTTAGTACTTAAAAGAAATGATAATGTCGTTAATTTGTGTGAAATTAAGTTCTATCATGATGATTTTATCGTTGATTTAAATTATTATAAAAAGCTTAATTCAAGGATTGAATCAGCTAGACCATTTGTATCAAAAAAATCATGTATTTTTAATACTTTAATTACAACTTATGGTGTCTTTAAAAATGAATATAGTAATATATTTCAAAATGTAATTACTTTAAATGATTTATTTAAATAATTTAATTTAATAATAACATAAAAATTTCATCAACTTTCTTTTCAATTTTTCTAAGTTTTGCATATTCATGCAATAATTTAAAGTTTTTATCCTTGTTGTTTAAAAATTTTACCAATCATTTATATACTTAATGCAGCATATATAGAAGTTAAATTATCTTTAATCTCATTTTCGTATTCTTTAGAATCAACATAATGGATTAAGTTAACATTTTCTGATACTTGACCAAGTAAAGACATACATAATTTAACATCTTTAGTTTTCATATACATTTCAGTATTAATCGATTTTCTCATAAATCCATGTAAAGTATTATGCTTAATATTAGATAAAGATAAATATTTATTTAAGATTCTTCTTACAGTATTTCTTGTAAAATTAAATAATAAATCATCATCTTTTAAGTGATTATCCTTAATATATTTCATTAACATATCTTTAATAGGATCATAATAATAAATCTTTTTGTAACTTGCTTTAGTTTTTAAAGTATCAAGTAAGGTTTTATCGTCTTCTCCTTTTTGACGTTTTAAAGATATTTCTAAATGATTATTAAAAGTATTAATATCTTTTACTTTAATCCCTAAAAATTCTCCAATTCTCGAACATGAAAAATAAAGACATAAAAGTAATAC
>CAVKAB010000187.1:0-2374 GCA_963653985.1 Bacteroidaceae bacterium | reverse complement strand
TTTAAACCTCACTTAATAATTAAACATTAAAATTAATTAATTTTAAAGTATAATATAAGTATGATTTTAAATATTATAGACATTGCAAAGAAAATAGGATTATCACAAAGTGATTTATTACTTTATGGAGATGATAAAGCAAAGATTAAAGAATCTACTATTAATTCTTTAAAAGATAAGGATAGTAAGTTTGTTTTAATTACTGCAATTACTCCAACTAAAGCAGGAGAAGGAAAGACTTTAACTGCAATTAGTTTAAATGATGGATTAAGAGCATTAAATAAAAACTCTATTGTTTTACTTCGTGAACCATCCCTTGGTCCAACATTTGGGGTTAAAGGTGGTGCAAGTGGAGGAGGAAAAGCTTCTATTGAACCTCATAATGATATTAATTTACATTTTACTGGAGATTTCCACGCATTAACTTCATCAATTAATTTAATTAGTGCATGTATTGATAATGAAATTTATCAAGGAAATGAGCTTAATTTAGATCCTTCTAGAATTTTATGGAAAAGAGCATTAGACGTTAATGACCGTGAATTAAGAAATGTAGAAGTTGGAGTTGGAGGAGGCGTAAATGGAATTACTAGAATTGACCATTTTACGATTACTGCTGCAAGTGAATTAATGGCAATTTATTGTCTCGCTACTTCAAAAGAAGATTTCAAAAGAAGAGTTAAAAATATTTTAATCGGATATACATTCGATGATAAACCAGTATATCTTGAAAGTTTACATATTGAAGATGCAGTTATGGCATTAATGGATTATGCCTTACTTCCAAATCTTGTTCAAAGTGGCGAAAATAACCCAGTTTTAATTCAAGGAGGTCCATTTGCAAATATTGCTCATGGATGTGCTTCAATGTTTGGTAGTCAACTTGCTAGGAAACTCGGTGATATTGTTATTGAAGAAGCAGGCTTTGCAAGTGATTTAGGTGCAGAAAAATTTTATGATATTAAATGTAGAAAAGGTAATATCAATCCATCATGTACTGTTTTAGTTGCTACAATTAGAGCATTAAAAGAACATGGAGGAGTTGCTTTTGAAGATTTGAATAAAGAAAATATTGAAGCTTTAAAAGAAGGAAGTAAGAATTTACTTAAACATTACTCTAATTTAAAGAGATTTAAAGTTCCAGTAATTGTTGCAATTAACCATTTTGCAAGTGACACTGAAAATGAAATTAAAACATTAGAAAAAATCTTAGAAGATAACTCTATTACATATTCATTTATGGATGGATACTTAAAAGGAAGTGAAGGAAGTATTGATCTTGCAAATAAAGTTTTACATGTTTTAGAAACTAAAGAATCTAAACTTGAATTTGCATATTCTCTAGATGAATCAATTGAATCTAAAATTAATAAACTTGCTAAAAATATTTACAATGCAAGTGAAGTTTCTTTTAGTGAAGAAGCAATTAAACACATTAACGATATTAATAAATTAGGAAAATCAAATCTTCCAATTTGTGTTGCAAAAACTCAATCCTCATTAAGTGATGATCCAAAATTACTTAATGTACCATCAAATTATACTTTTAATGTAAAAGATGTATATTTATCAAATGGTGCTGAGTTTATTGTAGTAATAAGTGGTAAAATACTTGTAATGCCAGGACTTCCAAAAGTCCCACGTGCGAAGGATTTTAAATATGAGTGATAAAGTTATAAATAAAACAATCTTAATTATTGATCCTGATAAAGAAAATTATCATTATTTAAGAAATGAATTATTAAAGAAATATAAGAAAGTATTATACGCTCAAAACTCAATGGATGGAGTTAATACTTGTATTAGAGAAGTAGTAGATCTTGTTATCTTAGAACTTAATCTTCCAGATAAAGATGGAATGAATGTTATTGAATACATTAGAAGTTTTAATAACCGTATTGCAATTATCGTATTAAGTAAAAGAACATTAGTAGAAGATAAGATTTTAGCAATTGATGCAGGTGCTAATGACTATATGACTAAACCATATTCAATGTATGAATTAATGGCAAGAGTTAAAAAAGAATTTAGATACTATACTGATGAAGAAGAACATTTACTTACTAATGGTCCATTAACTATTGATTATATTGGAAAAAATGTATCAATTAATGGTAAAGAAATCCATTTAACTAATTTTGAGTATAAGATTCTTTATTATTTAGCATCTCATATTGGAAAAACTATATCTTATCAAGAATTAATTGATTATGTATGGGGAAAAGATGGTCAAGACACTAATGCATTAAGAGTCTTTGTAGCAGGTTTACGTAAAAAGATATCATCATCAAATAATTCAAAAAAACTTATCCAAACTTGTGTTGGAATGGGATATAGAATGAATTTAATTAAGTAAAAGAAAAATCGATAGAAA
>CAVKAB010000186.1:0-2413 GCA_963653985.1 Bacteroidaceae bacterium | reverse complement strand
CATATTCAGGATATATCGATACTAATTTACCAATTTCTTTAATTGATGGAATGGAACCAATTAGTTTATCCCTTCTCACTTCTAATATTACTATTTCTTATCAAAATGCTACAAATTCAAGTAAAGTAGATTTTTATAAAACATTTAAATTCCACGTTAACTTAGATTTATATAGTGATGAAAATAATTTTACATCTTCTTTAGTTACTCAAAAATTATTACCTACATTATTTAGTGATTTTAAATATACTGAAATTAAAAATAATGTTAGTGATTTTGATATTTATTATTTAGGAGATGGTATGCTTTATGCTACTTTATCATCTTTTAAAGGAGTAAAACCTTCAAGAGATAATTCTTTACAAGTTAAAAATGCTACAAGAGAAATTATCAATGTTTCTCGAATTGATGTTAAAGCAATTATTAATGAAATTGGAGATAAAATCAAAAATGAAGAATATAAAAATTTTGATTTTAAGAGTACTTTTGAATCAATTTTTAAAGTTTTAAATGGAATTACTTTAGATATTGAATTAATGAATAAAATCTTTACTTCTTCTACTTTAACTTTTTTTAGCGATGGGTTTAGTTATAAATTAAAAGAAGATGGGGTTAATAATTTAACTTATTTTGTTAATGATTTAATTGTTGATTTTATTAACAATTCATCTTTAGGAATCACTTTAAGTGAAGATACCACCCTTCTTCCTTTAGATTCATTTGTATTTGAAGCATCATCTTCATCTATTAAATTTAATATTGGAGTAAAAGATAAAGTATCTCCTTTAATTAATTTAAATTTAATTAGTGATGATTCAAATGATTCATCAATTGATCCTTCAATTAATTTAGAAGAAGAATATTTATACAATAAATCTATTATTGAAAAAGTTGATAACTTATATCTTGGATACACTAATTATCAAATAAGTGATGATTATAAAGTTACTTTCCAAAATTTAATTAATGAAGTTACTTCTTTATCTAATGATGATTTTAAACGTATTGGTAATTTCAATTCATGTAATGGATACGATTTACTTGAAGTTAAAGAAGATGGAAGTTATGGATATTTAAAAGATTATAATGATATTTTAAATTCAGTAGAATCTTTAAAAAATGTCTTATCAATTACTCCTTCTAGTGATAAAGAAATCTTATTTAATATTGAAACTTATTTTGATATTTTTAATGGAGATAATCATTATAGCGATTATTTAAAAGATAATATTGTTAGTAAAGCTAAAGAAAATAATGAAGAAAATTATTCTAAATTTATTAGTAATATAGAAACATTCTTTAATAATAAGATTGATTCTTTAGAAAAAGAAATAAATGAATTAAAAGATAACTATTTAAATATTTCTACTCCTTCTACTCAAGATACACATTCATTTATTCTTTCATTATTTAAGGTATTAGTTAATGATAAAATAGTCATTAATAACGATACAGAAATCACTTCAAGTAGTGATATGAGTAATAGTGATTCTATTAAATATCTCTCATATTCCCTTTATAAAGATTTTAAAGAATCATCTACATTTACTAAAGATGATAAATCATCTTTATCAGAATCTTTTAAAGAAATTATTACTTCATATCTAATTACACTCTCTAAATCTTTAAAAAATATTGATACTGATTTAACTTATATTGCTACTTTAAGTGATTTATTAATGTTTAATGGTAATGATAACTTAGAAGATTTAATGGATCTTTTAGATTTATTATCTGAAACTTCATTTAAATCATCAATTAAAAGTGAATACCATTCTTTAATTAGTAATTTAATTTTAAGTGCAGATAAAAAAGCAAATGCATCTATTGATAAAGTTATTTTAGAAGAAAATATTTATAAACTTAATCGTAAAGAAAAAATCACTTCTAAGCTTGAAGAATTAGAAAATACATATGCTTATTATGATGATTTATTCCTTCAAAATAATGAATTATTATCAAAATATTCTTCATCTTTAACATTTATTACAAAATACAATACTTTAAAGAATTTATTAAATGAAGAATTAAAATACTTTGAAGATTAATCTTTCAAACCTTAACTCTTTTTAATATAATAGTTAAGGTTTGGGGCTTTAGCTCAGCTAGGGAGAGCGCTTCCATGGCATGGAAGAGGTCGTGAGTTCGATCCTCATAAGCTCCACCATTATAATAAAAAATGAGCTTGATACAATTATGTGTCAGGCTTTTATTATATAAATATTAATAGTTTGTATGATTCTTTGGTATCAATATTTTACAAAATTAAAATCTTGTAAAATAATTTAATTAAATAATTGATTTTATAATTCATAAGAATATAATTTTAAACGTTTGTTTTTTAAAAGAAGGTTTTACTATTTATGAAGTATATAGTTCAATTATTAATTATATTAACGATTACTTTTATAAG
>CAVKAB010000185.1:0-2419 GCA_963653985.1 Bacteroidaceae bacterium | reverse complement strand
GTATTACATAATCTTTTATTTAAATCCTTAACTTTATAAAAGATTAGTCTATTATTATGAGCACATACATTTCTAAACATATTAATTAAAGAAAGCATAGTTAATAATTCATTTGGTTTAATATTATACTTTTTTGCAATTATATCTTTAAAATCTGATTTAGAATTCATATAGAAATACCTTATTTCTCCAAACGAAAATAAAGTGATTAACGCATATAAAGGAACATCATTATTATCTTCATAAAAATAATGAGAAATTATTTCGTTATCCTTGTTTTTATAAATAATTGAATAGATTTCTTTTACCAAAGATATAGAATTAATGATATTTGAACTTGAATCATCAAAATTTTGATAATTTAAATATGATGTTTCTCCATATTTCATACTGAATTCATATGAAATAATTGATTTAAAATTATTTTCAAATTCTAAAAAGTATTTGAGAAATAATACTCTTAAATTTCTATCAAAAATGTAGACATTGTATATTTCTTCAAAACTTGAACCAATTATAAAATTATTACTATTCTTATCTATAAAAAGAGGTTTAAAAGCATTAATAATATTGTAAAAGCCTTCATCATTTAAGATGCTTCTTGCTTTTTTAGAGTCATTAAATATTAATCCTTTAGATTTTAATATGCTTATTTTATTTCTAATTCCATTCATATAATAAAAAAAGTCCAGATTGTACATGGAAATCTTAGCCAGACCTTTATACCACTTCAATACTTGGACACTGATCTCCTTTATTTTAATCAACTTAATAAAAGTTGTCAAGAAATATTATACTATATATTAAGCATTTTTTAAACACTTATTATGACAAATTTTAAATTTATTTATAAGTATTATTCTCTTATTTGTCAATGAGAAATAGGAGGAAATTACTCTTGCGAAATAGAGGGAAAATACTCTTGCGAAATAGGGGGATTTTACTAAAAATTTTAAGTTAATAAAATTAAATTATTACGATATTTATCGTATTAATTTTAATAATTGGTAACTTTCAAAATTTTTATTCGATTTTTTCATCTAAAAATTAATCATTTTTTATTAATAATTTAATACTTAAAAAGGATAACTATCTAGATAATACACTCTAATAGTTATCCTTTCTTTTTAATAATTATTATTTATTCTCTAAATCTTTTTTAATATTAATCTTATAAGAAGAATCAAATAGTTTTTCTAATTCTTTATAATTCTCTATTTTTCTTTTTTCTTTGTGTAATCTTTCTAAAATGATACTTGGTAATAAGTGTATTTTATTTCCAAGCTCAATAATAGATTCTTTATTAAATATATTCCTACTAATAAATTCTTCATATTCTTTTTTAGGAATTAATAAATCATTCATGCTTGATTCTGCTATCTTATCTTCACTTCCATTTAAATTAAATAAGAATACTCTTTTATGTTCCATTAAAAGATGTGCTAATTCATGGAATAAAGTCTCCCAAAATAGATGAGCTTTCTTCCCTCGATTAGAAATTGCAATCATAACATGATCTTTATTAAACCACTTAGTAAGTCCATAGATATTAGATTTAGGGATATATGGTAAAAGTACAAAAGAAACTCCACATTCTTTAAATATTTCTTCAAGTTTTGGATAAAATACTTTTGGATCTTCTAAAGTAAGACTTCTTAATTTTGGTAAACTTAAAATTAATTTATTTTTATTAAATTCTAAATCAATTTTCTTTCTTGCTTCAGTTAGGGCAAAAGCAATCCAGAAATTTTGTAAGAAATAATCTGTTTTTTCATTATCGATTGCTCTTTTTAAACAAATAAATGGATCTTTTTTAGTAAGTAATGCAAGGTTATTAACTCCTGCAGTTTCTCTACAATCCTTAATTAATTCTTCTTTTGTATCACCACTTGCAATAAAAGAATTACTAATTAAATAATCTTCAAGTTTTTTAGCAAGTTCTAATTCTTTCTTTTTGTTTTCTTCTTCACTTAAATTACGTTTATATAAGTCGTAATTTTGTTGTAATTTCATCCATGTGTCAATTGAATTACCAAAGAATGCTGATAACTTATAAGCAAGATCAAAAGTAATATCAGTTTTACCATTAATAAATGGAGATAATACTCTTTCAGATATCCCAGATCTTGCAGAAAATTCTCTAGCACTCATATTCATTATTTCTAAATTATCTTTTAAATATTCACCTGGATGAAATCTTCTAATATTCAACATAATGTTCACTTAACTCCTTAATTCTTATTCTATTTATACTTTTTAAAAATTCAATTTCATTTTACTATTTTGGTAATTTGAATTCAATACAAAGAATAAATAAAAACGCGACTATAATCGTATTAATTTTAATATTAGGTAGTTAATTCGTATAACCTGACTTTAGGCTCAACCCCTATAATATAGTGTTAAACTAATCAAAGTA
>CAVKAB010000184.1:0-2455 GCA_963653985.1 Bacteroidaceae bacterium | reverse complement strand
ACCTTTATTTTTATTTTCAATATTATTATCATCATGTCAAAGTAATATTTATCTTACAACTGAATTAAAATATGATGAATATCTTTTAGATTTAGAAATATATAATAAAGATGAAAATAAAAAACTAATTAAATCCGTTAAACTTGATGAATCTTTAGGAAAAGAATGTTTATCTTTATATAATAATATACTTACAAGCAATAATAGAAAAAGAATCTTTGAAGCGGAAGGTTTTTCAGGAACTAACTATTATTATTGTATTTTTAAAGGTGAATATAATACTAGTTTACTTATTAATAAGGATGATCATTATAAAATAATGGTTAATGCATATAATATTAATTATAAGTGTCATACCTATGAAATTTCTTCTATTAATCAAAATTTAAAATTAGATATTGATAGTCTTGTAACTTCTTTAAATATTGCTTTAGATCAAGCAGAATGGGAAGAATCACATAATTTTTGCTAAAAATAAAAGCTTTAAGATATAGATAATTACTATTTCTTAAAGCTTTTTTAATTTATATTGGTGGATAAGATGAGACTTGAACTCACACGAATTTCTTCATAAGCTTCTGAGACTTAAGCGTCTACCAATTCCGCCACTTATCCAGTCAATATATTATAATTATTTATTTAAATAATTTCTATGTTTCAACTATTTAATTATGAATATAATTTTTAGTATTTTAGGGAATTCAATTCCCTATTTGTATAAAATAACTAAATTCCTGAAAGTGGTAATACGTATACACCATCATCTAAAGGATAAATTTTATCTGTATTGCAAATAATTGCTTTCGAACCAATTTGATAATTTGTTTTATCTAATTGTTTAAATCCTTTGACAGCACCATTATTAAACTTAATTCCACTTTTACATTCTACCCTATGTAATTTTCCATCTTGAATTATTACAAGGTCAATTTCATTCATATTATTATCTCTATAATAATAAAATTGAGGTTCTATTCCATTATTAACATAACTTTTTCTAAGTTCATTGATAATATAAGTTTCTACAAATCTTCCAGAAAAATTACTATTTTGTAAAATTTCTCCACTTGTTAGTCTTGCTAAATAGCATGCAAGACCAGTATCAGTAAAATAAAGCTTTGGTCTTCTTACAATTCGTTTAGCAATTGACATTTCATTATAAGGTTCTAATAAATAAACAATATTACCAGCTACTAATATACTTAACCAAGACATAACTGTTTTTTTATCAATTCCAAGAATCTTTGCAATGTTATCATAAACAACTTCTTCACCAGTTAAAGAAGCAACAAGTTCCATAAAATGCATAAATAAAAGTTTATCTTTAACATTAACTAAGTCAGAAACATCTCTTTCAATATATGTTTCAACATAATCAGAATAAAATTTTTGTAATTTTAATCCCGGATTGCTATATAATTCAGGGTAAAATCCTTTAACAACATTATCAAATAATTGAATTACTGTTAGTGGATTATCATCAGCACGTTTTTGTATATTTTTTAAATTAAAGTCAAAAATTGGTTCATCTCTTCCTAATATTTCATTTCTTGAAAGTGGCATCATATGAATTATTGAAACCCTACCTGCTAAAGATTCAGTTACTCCTTTCATTAATTTATAAGATTGAGAACCAGTTAATATAAACATTCCATAATTATCAATTCTTTTCCTTTTTTCATTATTAACAATTTCTTCAATAGATTCAAATAATTCAGGAGCTTTTTGTACTTCATCAATAATTAGAGGCCAAGGATGCAATTGCAAAAATAAATCAGGATCTTTTCTTGCTGTCTCTCTTTCTCTTGCATTATCAAGAGAAACATATCCAAAACCCATTTTTTCAAATTCAAAAGCAATTGTTGATTTTCCTACTTGTCTTGCTCCTGTAATAAGAGTTACAGGTTTTGATTTAATTGAATCTACAATTTGATTATAAATATGTCTTTTTATCATCATTTTAAACCTCCTGTATATATTATATTTTAGTATTTTAGGGAATTCAATTCCCTTTTTGTATAAAATCTATATATTAAAAAACTGATACTGAAAGTACCAGTAAATATATTTAAATATTTTATAATTCATCAATATGATCATGAACATAAGGGTTAACGTGGATTAAACAATGTCTTACATTTTTATTTTCTTTTAAAATATCAAGTCTTACATTCTCAATTACATCGTGAGCGTCTTTTAAAGACATTTCTTCTTTGATAGTAACTTCTATTTCAAGGAAAATATAATTTGCAACAATTCTACTTCTTAAAGCGTCGATATGACAAATCTTTGGATTTTTAAGAATAATCTTCTTTATTTTATCTTCTTCATCTTTAGAACAACTTTTATCAAGTAAGCTCATTGAATTTGAAATAACAATTTTAATTGCTCCAATAATCATAATTAAAGCAATTAATAAAGAAGCAATATTATCTAATATTCTTAATTCTTTATT
>CAVKAB010000183.1:0-2463 GCA_963653985.1 Bacteroidaceae bacterium | reverse complement strand
ATATGGAGAATATTTCCACTTTTGAATAATTCATCATCATCTTCTTCATAAGTCCATTTTTTAGCGTCGATAACTCCACTTGCGTCTTGTAAAGTAATTGTTAAGAAGATACTTCCATTACTTCCAATTCCTTTATTCATCGCTTTACAAATATAGGTACCGCTTCCACTAACACCATCTTTTAAATCTTTAATCATTTCTTTCTCCTTTAAGTTTCTCTATCGCTTCATTTACGTAAGAAAATTTATATCCTTTAGAAATTAACTTCTTATTTAATGTTTTATAATCGATTTCGCCTTTCTTTTTAATCTCTTTTGATACGATTTTATCCATATCTTTCTTTAAAGCATTTCTTTCATCATTTTCATTAATATTTAATTCATTTAATACTTTCATGGTAATTTCTTGATCAAATCCACGAGATAACAACTTATAATACACCTTAACTTTTAATTTCATAAAGTTAGATTTATTTTTCTTTATTAATTTATTTACATATTTTAATGCTTTTTCTAATTCAAAATCACTATTAAAATCTAAAGGAAGTACTAAATCTTTAGATATTTCATTTAATTTAAAGAAATTAAGAATATAGTATTTACCATATAATTCTTTATTTAAATAAGAATAATATTCTTTTACAAATTTAGAATCATCTAAAATCCCATCATTAATTAAATCTTCAATAAGAGTATTTATTAATTCTTCATGTCCTTTAAATTTCTTATTAACTTTATTTTTTAACTCATATATTGATATAGTTTTTGAGTTATATAATTTAATAATATAAGATTTAATATCTTCTTTAATATTATTTTCTAATATCTCTTTCCAGGTATTTATATCAATTTCTTTATTTTTATCTATCTTATATAAAGAATATAAATCTAAATTAAGTTTAATCTTATCTTCATTCTTATTTAAATCTTGATATTCAATTAATACTTTATTCCCTTTAATCTTTATATTTTTAATATAGATATTACCAACTTCTTCTAAGTGCACGTTTATATACCTCTAAAATATTACGATAGAAATTCTTCTCACTGAAAAGATCAATTGATTCATATGCATTTTTACGAATTACATCTAAATCTTTTTCACTCATATTTAAAATTTCTTCTAATTTAACATTAAAATCATAAATATCATTAAAGAAGAATCCACTAATCTTATCATTAATAACATTTACTAAGTTATTATCGTATCTACATAAAATAACAGTGTGTCCTGCCATCGCTTCCATAAAAGTTAATCCTTGAGTTTCACTGATTGAAGCATTTAAAAAGATATCACTAGCAGCGTAATAATAAGGAACTTCCATTAAATCTACTTTACCAACGAAAGTAACAATATTAGAAAGTTTATAATTTTCTACTTGTTCTTCAAGTTCTTTTCTAGCAGGTCCATCTCCTACAAATAATAATTTAATATGGGATGTATCATACTTTAATGAATAATTATAAAATCCATCAATAATAACATCAAATGACTTTTCTTTTGCAAGTCTTCCTAAACATAAAAGTACTTTATCATCATGTTTAATATTATATTTTTTAATAATTTCTTGAACCTTTGGATCATCTTTTTTAACATTAAATCTTGTAAAATCAAATCCTGTAGGAACAATATTTACTCTTTTTTCAACTCCAATAGATCTAATATAGGTTTCAGTTTTTTTACTTGGAGAAATAATTTCAGTAGCTTGATCCATACAACTTCTACAGAATTCTCTTAAAGTCCATTTACTAAATCTATCAAAATATCCTTTAGTAATGTAATAAGAATAATCTTCATACATTGTATGATATGTATATACTGTTGGAATATTTAACTTTTTACTACAAATAAATCCAAATTGTCCAATACCAAATTCAGTATTAACATGAATTATATCTATATTTAAAGATTTAATAATCTTAAAAGCTTCATGATTAAATACAAAAGCTGCTCTATAACCATATAAATGTTTTAAATCAAGACCTGGAATTCTAATAACATTATCTTTAAAAATAACATTCTTTTCATTAGTAGTAGTTACTACATATGCATTATGTCCATACTTATTAAGCAATCTAAAAACACTGTTACAACTTGTAGCAACCCCATTAATTTCAGGTAAAAAAGTATCTGTAAATATCGCTATATTCATTCTTTCTTTTCCTCTTTCTCTTCTTTTTTAGTGTCTTTGTCTTTATCTTCCATCTTATTTTTAATCTTTTTTCTTTCTTTATCAATTAAAGAAATAGGTTCATTAATATTTTCTTTTCTTTCTTCAATAGTTTCAAATTGAATAGTAAGCATAGTTTTACGATCTGCAGGAGGTACAAAAATACCATCTTTACTATGAATTCCACGTGTTTTATATGTTGCAGTTACAATTCCTGTTACCATAAATGGTAAATAGAAAGTTATAAATCTCCAAAAAAGTAATACCATTTGACTTCCACCATGATCATAGAA
>CAVKAB010000182.1:0-2498 GCA_963653985.1 Bacteroidaceae bacterium | reverse complement strand
CAATTGGATAATTTGATAAAGTTAATCTTTTATTATTATCTTTTGCAAAACCTAATGAAATTTTCTTTTGAACACCTTGAACTGTAAAACCTTCATCAATTGAGATATCTACAAGTTTTTTTAAATCTTCTTCATTTAAAGAAATTTCAGGAAATTCATCACTTCCAAAGAATTTTTTAATGCATGATTTATTCCACAAATTTTCTTTTGGATCTAATTCTTTATTACAACATAAGCATCTCATAATTTTTTCTCCCTAATTGAAACATCTCCAATAGTATCTTTTGAAGTTAAAAGTAATAATCCAAATCGATCTTTTGGATTTATTTTCCAATTATTAGTGGCAACATCAAATAAAAATCCTTCTGGAATTAATCCATCAAAAAATGGAAACAAAATATTCGAAGTATATTCTTCTTTTCTTAAAGGCATAGTTAAAGATACAGGTGAATTATATTTTTTTAAATATTCTTCATCATAAATAAACGAATATCCTTCATCAGTTTCTTTTAAAATACCTGCAAAAATATTTCTAATAAAAACTTCACCAATTCGATTAGTCATTTCTTGAATCTTCCTTCTTTACTGGCCCAAGTTCATACCCAAACATTTTTAAAGCTTGATTTACTGTATCCATTTTACAACTAGTTTTACCTTGTTCTAAATCTCTAATAAATCTAATGCTTAATCCTGAAAATAAGGCGAATTCTTCTTGTGTTAATCCTGCTTCTTTTCGTTTTTCTTTTACAAACTTACCTATATTCATAAACTTATTTTATATCCTAAAAGATATAATTTCAATAAAATTCAACATTTATCAATAATTTTATATCTTTTAAGATATAATTTAATATAAAATATCTAAAAATCAACAAAATTATACCCTATAAGATATAAAAAGAAGTATATTTCTATACTTCTTAACCTAAATCAACGTAATGATAGAATATTTTAATTAAAAATATCGCGAATCTTGGATTGTTATAATATTTTTCAAGATAATGGATTCTTGATTTTTTAAAGAAATTAAATCCATTCTTACTATAAAGTTTTCCAATATGATTATGGATGTAATAATTATTTTTAGTACCAACAATCGCTTCTTTATATCCTAACTTTTTAAATGATAGAGATGATGATGGACCTTCTTCATAAAGGAAGAATGATTCATCATAAAACCCTATTTCTTTAAACTTATTGTAATCATATAATGCACATGATTCTCTTACATATCCTACATCAAAATACTTAATTCCATTGATTTCTTTAGTTTTCTTTTCAGGATTATAAGGTAATTTAATAATAGAATTAAATGGAGTAGGGATTCTATAATATCCTTTTTTATATTTTTCTCTTTCAATCATACGAATAGAACACGCACTATAATCTGATACACTAGACATAAAATTAATCATTAATTCAATATTTTCTTTAGTAATTAAAATATCACTATTAAGAGTTAATACAAAATCAATGTTTTTATCTTCTAAATGTCTAAATCCAACATTATTTCCACTAGCGTATCCTTTATTTTCTTTATTATAAATAATAGTAACTTTTTCATTATCAAAATCTTTAAGATTATCTTTATCCTTACTATTATTATCTACTACTACTATATTTGAAAATAATTCATAATCTAATAAATTATTAACAAGATCATTGATTCTTTTAGAATCATTATAATTTAATAAAACACATGCTATATTCATAAATATAATTATATAAATTTAGAAAAGAAAAAGGTAGATTATTTATCATAATCTACCTAATAACTTGAATTTAATAAGTAACCATCTAGAATAATCACTTAATTTTTGAAGGGTTTATGCCAAGACTGAATAATTTCTTTTCGTATTTAGAACACTTTTTCAATAAGTCTAAATTATCTAAAGATTGATAATCGTTTATGTTTCCGTCTTTTATGAAAGAAAGATTTTTTAATTCTTGGTTTTCTTTTAAATCTCCTACTTCCTTTTTAAGTAACTCTATTTGCTTAGATAATCTATCTATTTCCTCATCCTTCTTTTTAGATATTTCTTCGATTTCTCGATAATCATCTAAAACTAAATCAAGGAAAGAATCAACTTCGGTCATTGAATAACCTTTTTTGGTTACAGCAAACTTCTTATTTAAAATTTCTTCCGTATTTAATTTAAACTTCATAACCTTCCTCATTATTATATAGTCGAACTATATTTTTTTCAAATAAATATTTTGTCTATTTATTATACAATTTTCGATATTTGTAAAGATTTTTAACATATTTAAAAATATTTTTAAAATTTTTAAAATTTTTGGATAATTTTTAAATTTACTAGCATCTTGATATATAAAGGAGGTAATAAAAGAAAAATAGAATATATACTTTAATATTGATATAATTTATTAGATATGAAACAGATAGATAAATTAATAAATGGATATAAAAATATAGTATTCTTAGATTTCGAAGGTAGTCAATATAGTCAAGAAATTATTGCAATTGGTGCAATTAA
>CAVKAB010000181.1:0-2529 GCA_963653985.1 Bacteroidaceae bacterium | reverse complement strand
ATATTGTTATTTTTTATATTAACAAAAATTTTAAAATCACCAAAATTTAAAGGTTTAAAAGGCGAAAATAAAGTAAGAAGAAAATTAGGAGAATCCACTCCTAATACCAAATTTGTTTTAAATGATATCATAATTAAAGATGGCGAAAATACCAGTCAAATAGATCATGTTGTAATTAATAAATATGGAATTTTTGTTATAGAAACTAAAAACTATGCAGGAAGAATCTATGGAAATGATAATGATCAAAATTGGACCCAAGTTCTTCAATATGGTAAAGTCAAAAACCACTTCTTTAGCCCTGTAAAACAAAATATAACCCATATTAATAGAATAAAATCAATTATTAATATGGATGTTCCAATTAAATCAATCGTTATATTTACACAAAATAACACTAAAGATATAAATTCAAAGTATATTTATAAATTAAAAGATTTACCTGAAATTATCAATACACCTATTGATAATTCAATGATTTTAACAACAAAAGAAATTTATAAAATAAATAATCTTATAAGGATAAACATAAATTCATCAAATATTACATTAAAAGAACACATTAAAAATATAAATTCAAAATATAATAAAGACTAATATTTAACATTATTAAAAATTTGTTAAAAAATTATTTAAATTAATTGAACTATAAAATTCACAAGAATATAATTTTAAACGTTTGTTTTGAGGTTTATTTATGAAGTATATAGTTCAATTATTAATTATATTAACGATTACTTTTATAAGTGAAATTATCGCTAATTTAGTTCCACTTCCAATTCCTGCTTGTATTTATGGGATCGTCCTTTTATTTTTATGTTTAGAGTTTAAAATCATTAAGCTTCATCAAGTTAGTGATGTAGGTCACTTTTTAATTGATGTTATGCCTTTAATGTTTATTCCCGCAAGTGTATCTTTGCTTGAAAAATGGGATTTAATTCAACCACTTCTTTTACCAATTTCAGTAATTATGGTTGTTTCATTTTTGCTTGTCTTTATAATTTCTGGATTAGTAACAAAATATTCATTAAAAGTTAATAAAAAAATTTTAGATAAAAGAGCATCTAAAAAAGAAATAGAACAAAAGGAGAATAATTAATATGGATGAATTTTTTAAAGATTCTTTATTTTTTGGATTGTTTTTAAGTATTTTCTTTTATTTTATAGGAATGATTTTAAATAATTTAATTAAAAAGAAAATACATATATCCTTATTAAATCCACTTTTATTTAGTGTTATTTGTATTATTGCATTCCTTGCATTAACTAAAACAAGTTATTCAACATATGAAAATGGTGCTAAATTCTTATCAACATTTTTAACCCCTGCAACAATATGCCTTGCAATACCTTTATACGAAAAGTTTGAATTACTAAAAAAGAATTTTATTCCTATCATATTAGGAATTGTTAGTGGGGTTTTAACTAGTTTAGTAAGCGTTTATTTATTATCATTAGCATTTAATCTTGATCATAAAGTTTATGTTACTTTAATTCCTCATTCAATTACTACTGCAATTGGAATTGGAGTTAGTGATTCTTTAAATGGATACACTACAATTGCAGTTGCAATTATTATAGTTACAGGAATTTTAGGAAGTTTATTTGGGGCAATGATTTGCAAGATGTGTCGAATTGATGATCCGATTGCTCGAGGAGTTGCTTTTGGTACTTCAAGCCATGCGGTTGGTACATCTCGTGCATTAGAAATTGGAGAAACTGAAGGCGCAATAAGCGGATTAAGTTTAGTTATTGCAGGAATTCTTACTGTTTTCCTTTCAATGTTCTTTTCAAATTTAATATAAAAGTATAAAAAATGAGGCTCAACAACAAGCCTCATTTTTAATTATCCTACATAAATTGTTTTAATTTCATTAAATGTTTTTTTAACTTCTTCACTAGGTTCTTCGTATTGTTTGACCATATTGAAGATAACATCTTCTGGAACCCATTTATCTTTAATTCTTTTTTTATTATTTCTTAAATTGAAGTTAATATCATTAGTTTTAAACATTATTAATTCATAATAATCAAATTCCCTAAGATTATTAACATAATGCATTCTTCTTTTATTATCTAAAAATGTAGAATCCATAATAAAAATAAAATCATCTTGATTAGATTTTACTAATTCATCATATTTTTCATTAGCATCACTAATCATAGTGTTATAGATATCATACATATTTTCAGGAAAATGAAGATATGTTCCATACATTTTTCTTCTAGTTTCATCACTATCAAAGTGGTAACAATTAGGAAAATTAAAATTTTCTTTTATATAAGTAGATTTTCCACTTCCCGGAAGTCCTGCTAAAACGATTAATTTTTTCATAAATTAGATTAACTTCTTTCTTAATTTAGATGATACAAGATCAACAAGTAAAACTAAAATAATAACACCATATAAAACAGCAGCAAGTTGGCTCCAGTGTCCATTTGTAGAGTGAATATCAATTGAATATCCAACTCCACCTGCACCAACAAGTCCAAGTAAAGAAGCTGTTCTAATATTTAAATCAAATCTAT
>CAVKAB010000180.1:0-2533 GCA_963653985.1 Bacteroidaceae bacterium | reverse complement strand
TTTTTGAACTTGCATATTTTTGGACCCTTTTTCGTTGACAACGTGCATATTTTTAGACCCTCCAAAGAGACAAACTTGCATATTTTTGGACTTTTAAGACTAAAAATTGACTTAAAATAGACGAAAAATGAGCTAAAATTGATGACTTAAACTTAAAATTGTCAATTAAAAAATCGATAAACTTCGATATTTTTTATATTTTTAAAGAAAAAATAGCTAAAAAAATAGATTTTTAACAATACTTTCTTAAATCTAAAAAATATAAAATATTATTACCATATATCCCTAAATTTAAGGACATTAAAATTTATAAAAAATAAAAAATTTTCATTTTAGAAATAAATAAAGTATAATACGTTATCGAAAGAGGTAATCTGAATGAAAGAATTTGTTATATTTACAGATAGTTGCTGTGATTTAGAAAATGAATACTTAGAAAAAGAAGGTATCGTTACTCTTCCAATGTCATTTTCTTTCAAAAACGGAGAAGAAAACTATATTGATGATCCAACTCATAAAGAAATGGATTTAAAAACTTTCTACAATAGACTTAGAAACAAGGAAGTTGCTAAAACAAATCAAGTTAATATGTTAACTTTTGAAGAAAAAGCTGAGGAAGTTTTAAAACAAGGGAAATCAATCTTAGTATTATCATTCTCAAGTGCATTAAGTGGTACTTATAATACCTTATCTATATCTAGCCAAGAATTAAAAGAAAAATATCCAGAATTAGATATTAAAGTAGTTGATTCATTATGTGCTTCAATGGGTGAAGGTTTATTTGTATATTTAGTTAATGAATTTAAACAAAATGGTGATTCTTTAGAAGAATGTTATGAAAAAGCATTAGACTTAAGACATCATATATTACATTATTTTACAGTTGATGATTTAGGATGTTTACAAAGAGGTGGTAGACTTACTGCTACAAAAGCTTTTGTTGCAAATCTTTTAAATTTAAAACCAGTTTTACATGTAGATCCAGAAGGAAAACTTGTTCCAATTGCAAAAACAATGGGTAGAAAGAAATCTTTATTGGAAATTTTAAAAAAATTTGAAGAAGAATGTATTGATGATAGAGTAGTATTTATTTCACATGGTGATTGTGAAAATGACGCTAACTTTGTTAAAGAAAAGATTTTAGCAAAACATCCAAATATTCAAGTATTAATGGTAAACTATATTGGACCAGTTATTGGTGCTCATAGTGGACCTGGTACATTAGCAGTTTATTTTAAAGGTGAAAAAAGATAGTAAAAAAGGAGAAAGGTATGTTAATTGATACAATTAAAAAACAAAATTTATTAGCATTAAAAAATAAAGATGATAATAAAAGAGCAGTTTATAGCATTATTATTAATAAGTATATGTTAGCTGGTTATGAAGCTAAAGCTAATGGTAAAGAATTAAGCGATACAGATTTAATTTTAATTATTAATAAAACTTTAAAAGAATTAGAAGAAGAAAAAGCAAGTTACGAAAAAGCTAACCGTGAAGAAAACGTTAAAGCTATTGAAGAACAAATCGCTGCTATTAAAGAATATCTTCCTAAAATGATGAGTGAAGAAGAAATTAAAGCAGAAATTTTAAAACTTGAAGATAAATCAATTCCAAGTGTTATGAAACATTTTAAAACAAATTTTGCAGGAAAATGCGATATGGCACTTGTCAATAAGGTATTAAAAAGTTTATAATATTTAGGCTTTTGAAAGAAAGCCTATTTATTGGGGGTTTGGTTCAGTGGTAGAACAGCGGTCTCCAAAACCGTTGATAAGGGTTCGATTCCTTTAACCCCCGCCACTATAAATTCATAAGTTTGATGCAATTACATCAAACTTTTTTTGTATTTTAAATAAAATTCCCATAACTATTAATTATTCTCGTAAAAATATATTAAAATTACGAGAATGAACTAAATATTGAGAGAAAACATTTTCTAAAATAAGTAAATTTTATTATTAATAGTAAATAAAAATTAGAAAAATTAGAAGAAATTAAATCTATTATGTAAAATAAATTAAACGCTAAACTTATATTGAAATATTGGTAAAGAATACAAAAAGATGATGAAAGAGCAAATTATGGAGATGCTTTACTTGATAAGCAATCTCAAAAATTAGTTGCAGAATTTGACAAACGATTTTTAAAAAGAAAATTTAGAAAGAGTGAGAAATTTTATACATCGTTTCCAATTGCGACAACAGTGTCGTCGCAATTAAATTGATCTCACTATTTTAAAATTAATAAAAATAGAAGAAGAATAAAAAAGAAATTTTTACATAAATGAATGTATCAATTTAAGATGGAGTGTAAGATGATTACAAAGATAAAGAGATCTTTGTTATTTGAAAGAATAGCTATATCTACTGATAAAGAAAAAATATAAAAATTATCTGAAAAAGGACAAATATTAAAAGAGAGCAAAAATTTAGTTAAAGATCTATTTGTATTAGATTTTCTAAATATAAAAGAGTATAACATTGAATTTTAAATATTTTATTGAGTAAAAATTATTTTATATTATGATATTAAA
>CAVKAB010000179.1:0-2545 GCA_963653985.1 Bacteroidaceae bacterium | reverse complement strand
CCTCCTTTTATTTCATTTTGAATTTTAGAATCATATATGGTATAATCACAAATGCTTAGGTCGTGGTAAATACTTATCATGATTCTTTCCCACTTATTAATATTATAAGTGGGATTTTATTTAATATCCGTTTTTCTTTTTAGGATATTTAAATCATATAATCTATATAATATTGGGTTGTAATTTAATCCAAAATCATCAGCTAAACTTTTTATATGTTTTTGCATATATTTTTTATAATCAATTGGCTCGTTTGGTATATTTTTATATCTTAACCTTTTAAAGAATTCTTCTTTTAAGACATTTTTTGGCATCATAACAGCTGCGTTTAGATAATTTGTTTGTCTTTCAATGATATCAATTTCACTCATTTTATTGTTCCAATAAGTATTTATGAATGCTTCATTTTTACATGCATGAATGATATTAATAGGGTTATTTTTAAAATATTCTTGGTCCTTAATCCAATGCATTGATTCATGCCCTGCAACAAATTTCTCTTTCTTATAATCATTTTTATCTATTAAAATATTATTAATTACAACTGTGCCTTTTTTAAAAGTTTCTAAATGGGGCTTATCCCCATTTTTATAATTTCCATTATCCCAAATTGGCCAAGACGTATTTTCAAAAAAGATCATACCTAGAATTTTTTCATTAGGTGAAATATATTTCCGTTCAACATCTATTCCTAATTTTTCCATAAAATCATAGGGATCGAAAGGTATGACTTTTTTTAATCTTTCAGGGTAATACGTTTTATTAATATGGACTGCTAAATTTTCTAATTGCTCTTTCGTATAAAAATACATAGTTATTTACCAATTTTAATCATTTCTTCAATAATTTTTATCCATTCATCATCTCCTAAATTTAATTCTTTTGCTTTACGTAAAGCTACCCTTACATTTTCATTTGTTCTTACATATTCATTTAAATCTATTGCTATTGAATCCTTGCTACTAGCTGCTAAATCAAATAATTCGTTTTTTTCTTCATCTGATAATTGAAGCACTTGAGACATTCTTTCTAATACTTCTTGAGTTGGAGCATTTCTTTTTGATTTTTCAATATCGCTCATGTATGCTGGCGCAATATGAATCATATCTGAAAATGCTCTCAAGGTTATTTTTTTAGATTGTCTTTTTTCTTTTATGTAGTCACCAAATTTCATAAAAATACCTCCATAAACAAATTTATATGTCTGCTTATATGCTTACATATTAACAATGATATTATATATTGTCAAGTTAAAAATTAAAAAAAGTCACAAAGCTTTAATAAATTCGCCTTATGACTTTTATATTAGTTATTTTGAGAAGTAGAAGTTGTATTTTCTTCTACATTTTTAATTTTATTTGAATAGAATGTTTGTAAATCAACATTATCTAAATTCATTGAATAAATTGTTTTTGACAATTTATTGATTCTAAACATTCTTGCAACATACGCTTGAGTAACTACTAAATACCAAATAACTCCAGTTATTAAGAATAAGAAGATAAAATAATTTGTAATTCTTGCATCTGTAAAAGGAGTTGGTTTAATCCAAACTAATTTATCCCATGCAATTCCAAATGGAGGATAATATTCAATTGAAGAAAAATCAAGTTCATAGAATAAAGACATAATTCCTGTTTCTCGATTAAAAATTGATTGGGAGAAATTGTTAATTGCACATGCATAAACAATCCAAATTAAGAAAGCGATTAAAAGAATAATTAAAGGAGTGATTGATGCTTTTAAAAATCTTTTACGGGATTTATAAGTTGCTATTTTTTTAAAATCTTTTTTATTATCAACAACTTTTGATAAAACAAGATTTCCCATATCATGATCAACACCTTTTCCTTGTTTTTGCATAATTATTTCAATTAATCTTCCAATTAATCCAAAAAGAATAAAAAATGCAATAACTACAAGGAAAATAACTAAAATTACTTTCCAAGAAACATCTAAAAATTTATTACTTGCTAATACATTCATAATCATTTAACCCTTTTTACATTTTCACCTCTAACAGTAAGAGGCTTGTCTTCAATTACAACATTTGAAGATTCATCAGTGATTAATTTTGGATCATTTTGAGAAATAGCTTTTTTACTTTCTTCCTCTTTAAATTCCTTCATTAAATTCATTAAATCTTCTTTACTTGTAATAACAATATTGTTATTTGTAACATTACTTGGTTGATTAACATTTTCTTCGACGTATTTATTACCTTTTAAGATATCTAAAGCTTTCTTATCTAGTCTAGATACATAATCTTTTGTAGAATTTTTCTTTTTAAATTCCTTGCAAAAAGTGAATATATTTAAAAAGAAGAGATATATTCCAAATAAAATAATAAATACTAATGCAAATGGAGAAAGGATGAAATATAAAATACCTTTTCCAAAAGTTGTTAAAAAATATTTCATACAATAATTTTAATTAAATATTACTTATTTTAAAACCTTATTTTTTATTAATGAATAAATTAAAGAAAAATCACTATAAATAAATGGTAATAATAAAAAATAAATTAAAGAATATGATTCGATAT
>CAVKAB010000178.1:0-2548 GCA_963653985.1 Bacteroidaceae bacterium | reverse complement strand
ACATAAGGAACATCCCTGTGCCTTTTGCTTCCAGGTGATACTTGTACTTGTGAAATATTTCTAATTTTTGAAGTATTAGTTATTACCAAGATTTCAGCCTTAGAGCCTTCTTTTTTATTGATACTTTCTCTTTTATAAAAAGTATAGCCATATTTAGTTAAAACATTTGATATTTCCTCGATAGTTTTTCCATAAAACCATTCTCGATTTTTTGAAATACTTTCCAAAGTTACATGGCCGTTTTCATCAAGAAAAAAAAGACGCATTGACTTCTAGTATTTTCTTTAAATCTTTAATTTCAATAACAATTATCATTGAATTTGAAGATTTAATAAAATATCCAAATTTCTTTTTACCCATGTTTTAAGCTCCTTTTAATTTTTAAAATTAAAAATAAAAGGAATTTATTATAAATTATTTTTCTCATTTTAATCTCCCATATTAATTTTCTTTAATAATTTAGGAATCATGAAAATAATTTAATTGAAGCTGTGATTATATCATGATTCATAAGTACATTAATATTGCCGTATTAATATACTTTTTATTTTTATTTCCTATATCTTCCTACCCAACGATAATCATAAAATGAATCAGAATCATCCAAAAACACTTCCTCAATACCAATTGTTATAGTTATAATACTGTTATTTTTGCATTCATCTTCTAAAATGTAATTATTTTTAGAAATATAAATTTCTTCCCAATCTTCAAATTTTAAAGAATCATCAATTTTTAAAGCATCATTGATTTTCATTCCTAATTTAATTCCATTTTTAAGTTTTCCCCTATAATTACCAATTGCATCTATTTTCCATAAAACATCTTCTGCAAATGTAAAAATCATATAATTTTCTATCTCAAGAAATTTCCATGGAACATGATCTGTATGTTCATGATCATCAATCTCTTTTTTATATGGAATCTCATCATTAATTAAAATTTCTTCTACATCTTTATAATTCATTCCTATCTTAATATTTTTAATTCCAAAATTTGGAATTAAATCATAATCATCAAAATACATTTTATTACCTCCTAAACAAAATAGTAGCAGATTCATGACCATCAGTAACATAATCTTTTTCTAATGAATCAACAACTTTTATCTTTCCAATATCAATAGTACTAATTTTCACATAAGGTACTTCTCCATGTCTTGCACTACCAGGAGAAACTTGAATTTGAGCAATATTTCTCACTTTGGAAGTATTTTTTATTTCTAAAATCAAAGCTTTAGATCCTTTTGTCTTTCTTCTACTATCTCTTTCTTTAACAATATATCCACACTTTTCTAATATTTCTGCTATATCATCTATAGTTTTTCCATAAAACCATTCTCGATTATTAGAAATACTTTCTAAAGTCACATGTCCTGATTCATCAATGAAAGAAGATTCATTACTTTTTACTTCTTCTTGTTTTTCTTCATTCTCAATTTCTAAATCTTGTTTTGGTATTGAGAATTTAATAAAACCTCCATACCTCTTCTTACCCATGTTTTAAACTCCCATTTACTTTTAAAATTAAAAATAAAAGGAATTTATTATAAATTATTTTCATTATAACTTCCTCCATAATAATTTACTTTACTAATCAAGGAATCATGAATATAATTTAATTGAAGCTGTGATTATATCATGATTCATAAGTACATTAATATTGCCGTATTAATGTACTTTTTTTAATGTGTACATACTACATCTTTAAAATAACTTGCTTGTGAGAATGAACTATCAGTTTCCCTTACAATCTCTTCTATTGTTTTATCTTTAAAAACTTCAAACGGAATCATAAATTCACCACATAAAGCTTTTGCTTGCCATTCCATACTTTCATAATTATCAAGTACTCTACTTGCATATCGTTTAGAATCAATTGGATAATACCTAAAAATTTTAATTAGATAAAAGTGACAAATTTCATGAATAATAAATCCAATTGATTTATGATCCCCACAACAAGCATTTTCATAAACGCTGTTTCTAATATGAATGGAAGCCTTTTTATTAACAAAATTAAGATAACAAGCAACTCCTTCTTCAAATTCATCATCTTCTTCTATTAAGAATGTAGCATCGTATTTTGAAGAAACTTTATTCATTAAATCTTCAATAGGTATTTTTAAACTTTTAATGTTCAAATCATTTCTTATAATTTTTGAAAATTCTCTTAGTGTTTTTCTAGATATCGGTTTTGTTTTGTAATCAATTCCCACTACTTATCACCTCCTTTTTTTAAAATTTTATTGATTTGTTTTAAAGATTCATCATCTAGCTCATTTAAATTTCTTTGAAATTCAAATACCGTTTTTCTCGCTAAATCATTACATTTAGTTAAATCAATCTTACATTGATCTTTACTTACTTCTGCAAGATTTTCCAATTTAGAAATTTCTTCTAAACTCAAATGGAAAAAATCATGTATAAAAGGAAACCATTCACGTGGAACATTCTTTTTACCCGTTAATACACTTGATACAAAAGCAGATGAAACACCTAATTCCTTTGCAATATCATACATCCTTATATCTTTACTAATCATAAGC
>CAVKAB010000177.1:0-2552 GCA_963653985.1 Bacteroidaceae bacterium | reverse complement strand
ACAGGTGCTTACTACTTATACAATTTATACAGCCACACAGGTTATGTTGAAGCAAAAGATTCTGATTTCGAAGGTGAAAGAGAATTCTATCAATACTGTGTTGATAATGACTTACTTGGCTAATTTTTAAATAATAATTTTTAATTTTAAGGAATATTTATGATCGTTTTTGAACATGTTGATAAAGTTTATCCTAATGGATATAAAGCTTTAAAAGATATTAATTTAACTATTAATGATGGTGATTTTGTTGCTATTATTGGTTTATCTGGTGCTGGTAAATCTACTTTACTTAGAACCATCAATAAAATGCATGATATCCAATCTGGTAAATTAATTATAAATGGTCAAGATATTTCTTCTGCTAAAGGCAAACAATTACGTTCTATTAGAAAGAATATTGGAATGATTTTCCAATCTTTCAACTTAGTAAAAAGAAGTAGTGTATATAAAAACGTTCTCTCAGGAAGAGTGGGTTACCACTCTTTCTTTGAGACGCTTTTTGGTATTTATAGCGAAAAAGAAAAGAAACTTGCTTTTGATTCTTTAAATAAACTTGGTATTTTAGATAAAGCTTTTGTTAGAGCAGATGAACTTTCTGGTGGTCAACAACAAAGAGTTGCTCTTGCTCGTGCTTTAACTCAAGAACCAAATTTAATTTTAGCTGATGAACCAGTTGCTTCACTTGATCCTGTTACTACTATTTCAGTCATGAATGATTTTAAAAGAATCAATGAAGACTACAAAATTACAATCGTTTCAAATATGCACCATGTCGATTTAGCATTAAAATATGCTAATCGTATTATTGGTATTAAAGAAGGTCAAATTGTTTTTGATGGAACTCCAGATCAAGTAACTGATGAAGTTTTACTTAATATTTATGGAAGAGCATTAAAATCAAGTGAAAAATTAGGTGAAGTCGATGAATAAATCATTATCTAATTTATATGAAAAGATTCGTTATAAAAACGTAAAAGTTACGCTTTTAAATGATGAAGAAAAAATCTTGAAAAAGAAAAGAAGTTTAGTCCCTTTTTGGATTATTCTTATTTTAGCAATTATCGGACTATCATTTTTCTTTATTGAAATGCCTGGTAATGTAAGATTTGACCAATTTTCTACAATTTTCTCTCAAATGTTTGTTCCAAGTAAATGGAGTTTAAAAACATGGGATGGTTATTGGGGATATTTATTTAATACTGCAATTCCTAAGATTTGGTCTACTATTGAAATGGTTGCTCTTGCTACATTTATTGGTACTATTATTTCAGTTCCATTCTTTATTTTAGCAAGTAGTAATATTTTTACATCTAAATGGGTTTTTGTACCAGTTAGAGTCATTCTAAATATTTTTAGATCAATTCCAACTTTCGTACTTGCAACTATTGCTACAGTTTTCTTTGGATTTAATGAAACTAGTGGTGTCATCGCTATGGCATTATTTACTGGTGGAGTTTTATTTAAACTTATGTATGAATACATTGAAACTTGTGATATGAACCCTTTTGAAGCTTCTAGAAGTACAGGTGCTAGAACTATGCAAGCATATGTAATTTCTATCGCTCCTCAAGTAAAACCAACATTCATTTCAAATATTATTTATGTTTTTGAAATTAATGTTAGAGCTAGTGTTATTTTAGGATTCGTTGGAGCAGGCGGTATTGGTCAACTTTTAAGTGATGCAATTGAATCTACTCAATATGATAAAGTTGGTGCTATCTTAATTCCTTTATTTATAACTGTTGTAGCACTTCAACTTGTTAGTAGTTATTTAAGAAGGAGGGTTCAATAATGTTATTTAAACGTGTTGATCAAGAAACTTATAATAGCTTACCTTTTTACAAAAAGATATTTTATAAAGTTGAAAGACATTTTTTAAGTGTTGATGAAGCATACAAAGCAAGACCTAAAAAATGGATTTATAATATCGTTTTTAGTGCAATTTTAATTGGCTTTATCCTTTATTTTGCTTTAGATTTAAATTTCTTTGGAAATTTTAAAAATCCAAACTGGGCAAAATTCCAAAAAATGTGTGAAGGCTTTGTTAATCCTGATTGGAGTTATTTCTTTGGATATGGATCCTTTACATTCTCAAAATCAGTAATTTTTGAAGTTATTCAAACATTTGCAATTGCATTTGTTGGTACAACAATTGCTGCTATTTTATCTTTAATCTTTGGATTCTTAGGAAGTAGAAAAATTGTTGGACAATGGGCAATTATTTCTGAATTAATTTTAATTTTAATTCGTACATTCCCAGAAATTTTAATGGGTTTCATCTTTGTTAAAGTTTTTGGATTTGGAGCAATTACTGGTGTTGCAGTCTTATCAATTCACTCAATTGGTATGATTGGAAAAATGTATAGTGAACAACTTGATGTTATTGAAAATGGACCACTTGAAGCACTTGATGCTTGTGGTGCTAGTGCATTTTCAAGAATTCATTTAGGGGTTGTTCCTCAAGTTTTACCTAACTTTTTAAACGTCATTCTTTATAGATTTGATTTAAATATTAGAACAGCTTCTTTACTTGGACTTGTTGGTGCAGG
>CAVKAB010000176.1:0-2557 GCA_963653985.1 Bacteroidaceae bacterium | reverse complement strand
ATTAAGAAGTGTTCCTGTAAGTATTGGAGGATCTTCTTATATTCCTCCTCTTCCAATTGAAAATATTGTAAAAGAAGAACTTCAAGAAATTTTAAATAGTGATTTAGGTGTTATCGAAAAAACTATCGAATTATTACTTTTTGTATCTAAGAAACAATTATTTTTAGATGGGAATAAAAGAACTGCGGTTATTTTTGCAAATCATTATTTAATTAGTCATGCTGGAGGAATTATTGTTATTCCTGTAAAAAAAATAGAAAGATATAAAAAATTATTAATTGAATATTATGAAAATAAAAATGCTGATATAAAAGAATTTTTAAAAAGAGAATGTATAATTAAGTTATAATTTTTATCATCAAATTTGATTTATAAAATACAAGAAAATATAATTTTAAGACTGAAATTTATATAGTTACTAAAAAGTACCTACTTAAATTAGAAATTTTATTAAATTATTATATTATCGAGGTAAAAATATATGGAACATAAAGATTTAACGATGATTGATTTAGTTGGGAATACTCCTTTAATTAGACTTAAAAATATTGAAAAAGAATTTGGATTAGAAAGTAAGATATACGCTAAAGTAGAAAGAATGAATCCAACAGGAAGTATTAAAGATCGAATTGCAAAAGAAATGATTGTAGATTTATTAAATGAAGGAAAAATTAATAAAGATACAGTAATTATTGAACCAACTAGTGGAAATACAGGAATTGGACTTGCTGCTATTTCAGCATCTTTAAGAATGAAATGTATTATTTTTATGCCTTCTAATTGTTCAATTGAAAGAGTAAAAATGATGCAAGCTTTTGGAGCAGAATGTAGACTCATTAAAGAAGGTGGTATGCAAGGATGTATTAATGCTGCAAATGCATTACATGAAGAAATTAAAAATTCATTCATCCCTATGCAATTTGAAAATCCATACAATGTTTTAGCACACTATAAAAATACTGGAAAAGAAATCTATGAAGAATTAAATGGGGATATCGATATTTTTATTTCTAGTTTTGGAACTGGAGGAACATTAACTGGAGTTACAAAATATATTAAAGAAAGAAAACCTGAATTAATTAGTGTAGGAGTAGAACCAGAAAGTTCTCCATTTATTTCAAAATGCATTAAAGGTGCTCATAAAATTCAAGGAATTGGAGCAGGATTTAAACCATCTATTTTAGATTTATCTTTAATTGATAAAATAGAAACAATGATTGATGAAAAAGCATATGAAATGACAAGACTTATTGCTAAAAAAGAAGGCTTACTTGTAGGAATATCATCAGGAAGTAATGTAGCAATGTGTGTTGAATACGCTAAAAAATATAAAAATAAGGTAATTGTTACTGTATTACCTGATAATGGAGAAAGATATCTATCTGTAGATAACTTATTTTAAATATGAATAAGATATTAAATGAATTAACTAAAGAATTTAATAATAAGAATAAAAACATCAATTTAAATGAATCATTAATTAAATCATTTATTAAAAATATCTATGATTTATTAATATATGATTATTTAAATAGTAATAATTCTAATTTGGAATCTTTATATTTTATTTCTAAAAAGAAATTAAACAGAATATTATGTGATTTAAATATTGAATCAAAAGATATTATTTCTAATAAATTCTTTAATAAATTACCTGTTTTAAGAAAATCTATTAATACTTCAATTGATGCTTTATATGATGGAGATCCCGCTAGTAATTCAAAAGAAGAAATAGTTTTAACATATCCTGGTATAAAAGCAATTATCTATTACCGTATAGCACATGAATTCTATCTTCTTAATGTTAAAATTCTTGCTAGATTCATTAGTGAAGACGCTCATAAACAAACGGGAATTGATATTAATCCAGGAGCTCAAATTGGAGATTATTTCTTTATAGATCATGGAACTGGTATTGTAATTGGAGAAACTTGTATAATTGGAAACCACGTTAAACTCTATCAAGGAGTTACTTTAGGTGCATTATCTTTAAGTAAAGGAAGATTATTAAGTAAATCTAAAAGACATCCTACTATTGAAGATAATGTTACTATTTATAGTAACGCTTGTATTTATGGAGGAGACACTATTATTAAAAAAGGATCAGTTATTGGAGGAGATGTCTATTTAACACATGGAGTAAATGAAAATTCAATTGTCCTTCAAACTGATAAGAATTTAACAATTATTACTAAAAATAAAGAATAGACACCAAAATTAGTGTTTTTCTTTTGTAATATTGAAAAGTGGGTAAAATGAATTGAAAATTATATTGAAAAGTGGAGAATTTATCTTAAAAAATATTGAAAAGTGGCTAAAATTACCTTCAAAAAGTATTGAAAAGTGATTTCTTGCTAAAATATCATTCTATTATTAAAGAAAATTAAATTAAATTATATTTCTAAAATAAAATAGTTATTTATACAAATTGACGATTTTGTATAACTGATTTGTTTTACTTATAATTTACAAAGTTTTATAATTGTAAAAGTAAAGAGGTATAAAGTGTGGAAATAAATAGAAGTTAATTTACACAACAAAATGATTCTAAAACGAG
>CAVKAB010000175.1:0-2567 GCA_963653985.1 Bacteroidaceae bacterium | reverse complement strand
TTTTTGAAATAAGTCTAACTTAATAAGAAATGTATCTTATTTAATGAGGTTAAAATTATGAAAAAGAAATTATTAATTAAAACATTTATCCCTCTTCTTGCATGTTTTGCTACTATCGGATCTGGATTTTCATTATGGATTTTTAGTGACACAAATAGTGTAAGTGAAGAAGGAGTTATTAAAATAAATACTACTAAAGTTGTAGGAATTGGAGATATTACAGTTACTAATAAAGAAACATCTAAAATAATCTTAGATCAAAAGAATATTTTAAACGATTCTTCTACCTACGAATTAAATCCTGAATCAAAAGGATGCTATATTGAAAATCCTCAAGATGTATCATATAAATTTGATTCTTCAAAATATGAAGCATATGGAGATTTTGTTATTGGATTTGATTCAAATGAAACTGATTTAATCTTTACTACAATTATTAAAATTCCTGCAGAAATCTATAAATACATTGGATTTTATTGTGCAGCTGTACCTCTTGAAATTGCTATTAATAATGGGGTAACAGGAACAACACTTGAAAAAGATAATGATGGTAATGTTACTTTTACTTATGTTGATTCATTTGCACAAACTAATAAAACTGAAGATGATTTAAAAGCAGGGTTTTCATTCCTTACTTGGAAAGAGCATATCAAAGATGAATCAAGTGCACATTTAACAATGTCAGTTCAATATAATGATGGATGGGTTTTTGGATATAATTCATCTACTCAAAAATATGAAACTCATTATGATGCTTCTAAAAGCACATATCCAACTTCTTTAAATGAATACAAAACAATGCTAAATGCAATTAAAGGAAAATCAATTGATATTACTTATCAAGCTAAAGTAATTATTAAAGAATAAATGAGTATAGGGAGAATTTAAATTTTCTTCCTATTTTTTATATATTTTAATATTTAAAATAGCATTTTTAACTTATTCATTTTATAATATTTAATATGAAAAATGATTTTGCAACTATTCAAATTAAAAATAACTCTTTTAAATTAACTATTGGTTATTTAGATGATAATAAAGTAAGTGTTTTATATAAAAAAGAATATCCATTAACATCATCAATTAAAGATGGTGATATTTTTGATTTGTCTTCTTTAAGTGAAGATTTAAGAAAAATTAAAAGAATTCAAGATGATTCAGTAAGTTTAAAAATTGAACTTAATGAAATTGTTTTAGTATTAGAACCTTATGGACTTGAAGTTTTACAAAGTGAAAAAACAACATCTACAATTTCAACAGATGCTAAAATTCAAAAAACTGATATTAAAAATGTAATTAATATGGTTAAAAAGAGTCAAATTGAAAATCCAAACAATCAAATTGTTGATATTGTTCCTTCATTATTTTCAATAGATGGAGAACAAGTTTTTACAGAACCTCCTTTAGGAGTAACATCAAATTCCCTTTTAATTAAAGCTCATGTTTATACATTACCAAGAAATTATGTCCAATCATTTAAAAAAGCTATTTTTGATGCCGGACTTGGTATTAAAAAGGTAGTTATTGCTCCGCTTGGAGTTCAATCTTTATTTGAAAAAGATGGATTAAAATTACCAAAATATGTTTTAGTAGATTATAACAGTGATAATACAGTAGTTTCATTCTTTGCAAATAATGGCAAATTATTTGGAAGTAGATATTTCTCACTTGGTAGTAACGAAATTACTAAAGATATCGCTAATAATTTCCAAATTTCAATGGATAATGCTGAAAAATTAAAATTAATTTATGGATTATCTACTGATGAATATGAATTTAATCCTCCAATTGTAGAAGTTAAAGGAGAAGATGATATTTCTCATAAATTTAATAAAAATGATTTAAATGAAGTAATTTCTTTATCACTTAATGAATGGAATAAATTATTCTCAAATTGTTTAGATACTTTATTAAATGAATATAGTGATTTAAAAGGTACAATCCCATTTGTATTTATTGGAAATGGATGTTTATTAAATGGATTTAAAGAATTTATTAATTACTATTATCCATCAAATACTTCTATAATTTATAAATATCACGCAATTGGTGCAGATGCACCAAGTGATCCAAATGCTCTTGGAGCAATCTCATTTGTTTCTACATATAAAGGATCGCTTGAAGATGATAGTAGAGTAGAAGTTACTCAAATTAATAGAGAAGAAGACGAAGTTAATCAAGACGATAATGACGTATTATAATTAAGGAGAAAGTTATGACAAATGAATTAGATGGATTTGAACCTATAGCAAGAATTGTTGTTATTGGTTTAGGTGGGGCTGGAAATAACGCTGTCAATAGAATGATTGACGAAGATATTAAAAATGTTGAATTTTATGTTGCAAATACCGATAAACAAGCATTATCTTTATCAAAAGCAAATAACCGTATTATTTTAGGTGAAAATATCACTGGTGGTTTAGGAGCTGGTGGTAATCCTGAAGTTGGTAAACAAGCTGCTGAAGAATCAAGTGAAGAAATTAGAAATATTGTAAGTAATGCAAATATGGTCTTTATTGCTGCTGGTATGGGTGGAGGAACTGGTACTGGTGCTGCTCCTGTTATTA
>CAVKAB010000174.1:0-2581 GCA_963653985.1 Bacteroidaceae bacterium | reverse complement strand
AAAAAGAAAAGTGCTTGTTTTCTCAAACAAAATTGAGTTAACAAGCACTTTTTAGATTGCTTTTAATTCTTTTGGTAAAGTTTTTGACCAAGGAAGAAGTTCTTTTGTTTCTACTTTACCAATATTTTCCATAATGTAGGTTAAATATTCTTCAACTTTTAATCCATTTGCTTTTGCGGTTTGAATGATTGTAAAAAGTCTAGCAGATATTTCAGCACCTGCCTCATTTTTAACAAATAGCATGTTTGATCTTAAAATTGTAAATGGTTTAACAGCTCTTTCTGCAATATTATTGCTAATTGGAATATGACCATCTAAAAGGAAGGTTTTACTATCTTCCAAACCATTTCTAAAATATTTAACAGCTTCTTCCAACTTAGTTCCTTTTTCAGGATTAATTGTGTCTAAATAACTGTAAATATCATCTAAAATCTTCATAAATTCAGCACTTTGGCGGTGTTCACCAATTTCCATTGGGGACAAGTTCTTTTTCATTAATGCTTCTTCATGAAACAATCTATCTATTCTTTTAACCATCTCAGCTGCAACACTTTGTTTCTTTGTTTCTTCGCTTAATGTCTTAACAATATCGTAGAATTTTCTTCTAATATGAGCAAAACATAATTGAATTTTAATTCCATTATTTTTCAAAACATTGTACCCAGCATATCCATCAGCAACAAGATATTCATGGTAATCTTTTAATAAATTTTGAGTTTTGCCAGTCTCTCTTGTTTCAGAGAAATCATAAAGGTAAATTGGGTTATCATAATATGAAGTGACGTATACAAAAATGTAACCGTTTTTACGATGATCTTCACCTTTTCTTTTAAAGAAATCTAAAACTTCAATTGGAGTTTCATCTGCATGGATAACATTCGCAGGAGTATTGATTAAAGCGTTTTTAATTTCATCGTAGATTGGTTGTAGCAAACTGTCTGCACGTTTTACAAAATTTGTAAGATCCATTGCACTAAAAGGCAAGCCTTTACTTTCTAAATACTTTGCATAACGATCAATTGGAACATCCAAATTGTATTTTGCATTAATGATATCTGCGGCAAAACTTGGAGTACAAACAGAATGTGGAAAAATCGATTTAGATAAAGCTTGATAAATTTTTCCATCTTTTACGTCTGTTCTTACATATTTTGGAGTAATAATTCTTATTACTTCAATTTCTTTTCTAACACGAACCAAATATGATTTATCTTCATAGCCTTCTAATTTTTTAAATTTATAGCCTTTTTTAATTAATTCATCTGCAATATCGTTAGTAATAGTAATCTTTGCGAGCTTTTCAAAATCTAAGCCAGCAAAATTCTTACTGCCTTTTGGTCTTCCTTTTTTAGCTTGATTTAAGTTTTCTTCAACTTCATTAACTGGTGATTTTTCTTCTATTAAATCGCCATTTTCTTTTGTACCAACAAATTTATTATGAGCATTGATTTTTATTATTTCTTTTTCAGCTTCGACTTTAAAAAGAAGTTTATTCAACTTTTCATTAACTTTAGCAAATTTCTTTTCGAGTTGAGAATATTTAAGTGCAGCTAAGCGTTCTTTTTTAGCATTCTCTTTTTTAATTTCCTCAATTTCTTTTGCATGTTTTTCTTTTTCTTCTTTTAATAGTCTTTCTAATTCGGCAATACGTTCTTTATCTGTCATAATGTAATAATTATAAACCTTATTAATTTACTATGTAAATTAATAAGGCGAAATCTTAATAAAAATTTAATAAAAAAATGGAGCTTTCACTCCAAAATTTTAGTTTTTTTTTAGAAAAATGATGTCTTTTTACCTTTATTTTCAATTGAATCAACAAGACCTGCACCTTCAATAATCCATCTAAGCTGATCTTTTGTTAATTCTGTTTTTTCTCCAGTAGTAGGCCACGAGAATTTCCTATGAACGAGTTTATTTTGGTATAACCAAATTGAAGAATCTGAAACTTCAATTAATTTAACTTGATTTCTGTTCTTTGAGCAGAAGATATAAAGAGAATTTGGCTCTAATTTTGATGTTTCACTGATTAGTTTTCTTAATCCAAAAATTCCTAATCTCATATCAGTTAATCCTGGAAAAATGAAAATGTGTTGAATGTTTTTGAGATCAACCATTTTGAATTGCCTCCAAAACCGTCCTTAAATTTTTAAGTGAAAAAGTCAATATAATTCCATTTATTTCTATATCAATTTTCTGATCAGCTACTGGTTTTGATTCATTTACAATCTCTTTAGTTTCTTCCGTGACATCAATTAAGTCCAAAGTTTCTTTTATTTCTTTATTGGTGCACTCTAAAGTCTCTGCAATTCTATAAATTTCCAACCATTTTTTAAATGTACTTTGAGAAATATTCTTTTCTTGAACAAATTCTGGAATACCAACTTTTCTATTCTCAAACTCCCTAATAAGTTTAATTTTAAAATCATCTGAATATGTTTTTCTCTTTTTTCTCATGAAATATCCTCCGCTATAAGGAGGATATCATATTTTAAATTATTTGATTAGAATGGAAATCTTTTAGGCATACATATTAAATAATTAGTAATTAAAATGGAGATATTAAAAATCTCCATTTTTT
>CAVKAB010000173.1:0-2605 GCA_963653985.1 Bacteroidaceae bacterium | reverse complement strand
ATGACTTCTATATTATTAAGTGTATTAAATACATTAATTGACAATAATTTCTTACTTTTTATTTTAAATATTAGAGTAGAAAAAGATTAAAATATGTTTATATTTTTTGCGAAAATAATATAAAATGGAGCTAGAAAAATTTAACTAAAATAACGAATTAGTAAAACATCTTTTTTCAATAAAAAATATTAATGAGAAAATATTAATTTTTTATTAAATTTTACTTTTCTATTGACTTTTTTTAATTGACTTGTATTTTAGAGTTATTTTAATCTTTCCACACACTTTTCCACATTCATCCACAATATTTGTGTTTTAGTGTTTTTCTATAAAAACATAAGTAATAGTAAATATTTAGTATATTTTTTCTATTTAATTAAGTAAAATATTTACTAGCGTTTTAGTGGATTTGCACATAGTAAAAAAATTTTAAAAATAACCCCTTTTCTTATTTGTTGACTTAGTATAAACTTTAATAACACAGGAGATAAAGTATGGGACATGATGATATAAATGTAGGCTGCATCGAGGTTATTTGTGGGCCAATGTTTGCAGGTAAAAGTGAAGAACTTTTAAGACGAATTAATAGATTAGTTTACGCTAAGAAAAAATTTATTGTATTTAAGCCAAAAATTGACGATAGATATAGTGAAGATGAAGTTGTTTCTCATCGTAAAAGATCATATAAAGCACATCCAATTGAAAAAGGAATTGATATATTAAAATATGTTACAAATGATTTAGAAGTTGTATGTATTGATGAAATTCAATTCTTCGATGAATCTGTTATTGATGTTATTGAAACATTAGCTAATAGAGGAGTTAGAATTATTGTTGCTGGTCTTGATTGTGATTTTAAAGGTGATCCATTCCCAATTACAGCAAATTTACTTGCAAGAGCTGAATATATTACTAAACTTACTGCAATATGTCCAATATGTGGTAGGGAAGCTACTAAAACTCAAAGATTAATTAATGGAGTTCCAGCTTCTAGTGATGATCCAGTTGTCTTAGTTGGTGCAAATGAATCATATGAACCAAGATGTAGACATCATCATGAAATTATAAGGAAGTAGAGGTTAGGTATGGATATTATTATAAAAAGAGATGGCCGAAAAGAAGTATTTGACAGAAATAAGATTGTAAATGCTATTAAAAAAGCATATGAAAGTGCTTCATTAGAATCAAATGCAGAAGCAATTGCTGATGAAGTTATTAAAAATATTGATACTAAATTTGGAGATAAAACTCCAATGGTTGAAGATATTCAAGATGAAATTGAAAAAGTCTTAATTAAAGAAAACCAAGCTGAAGTTGCTAAATTATTTATTGTTTATCGTGCTGAAAGAAGTAAATATAGACAAAATCATAGTGATTTAATGGCAACTTTAAATGATATTACTTTTAAAGATAGTAAAGATAATGATTTAAAGAGAGAAAATGCTAATATTGATGGTGATACTGCAATGGGTAGTATGCTTAGATATGGTAGTGAAAGTGCAAAAGAATTCTATTTAAATAATGTTATCAATCCAAGATTTGCAGAAGCACATAGAAATGGTGATATTCATATTCATGATATGGATTTCTATACATTAACTATGACATGTTGCCAAATTGATTTATTACCTTTATTTAAAGGAGGTTTCTCAACAGGTCATGGATTCTTAAGAGAACCAGCAAGTATTAGAAGCTATGCTTCACTTGCATGTATTGCAATTCAAAGTGATCAAAATGATCAACATGGTGGACAATCAATTCCTAACTTTGATTATTCAATGGCTCCTGGTATTAAAAAGACATATCGTAAAGAAATTAGAGATGTTTTATATGAAATTTATTCAATTTTTGATGATTCTTTAACACAAGAAGAAGTTAAAGGATTAGTTGAAAAAGCAGAAGTTGTTGAAGAAATTGGATTAGACGCTCCAAAATTCCATGAAGAACTTGCAAGATTAATTAAAGAAAGATTCTCAAATGTTGAAAATAACGATAAATTAATTAAGAAAGTTATTAAAGATGCATATGCTAAAACTGATGAAGAAGCTCATCAAGCAATGGAAGCTTTAATTCATAACTTAAATACAATGCATTCTAGAGCAGGTGCTCAAGTTCCGTTCTCATCATTAAATTATGGTACTGATACTTCAAAAGAAGGAAGAATGGTTGTTAATGCTTTACTTGATGCTACTTTAAGAGGTTTAGGAAATGGAGAAACTCCAATCTTCCCAATTCAAATTTTTAAATGTAAAGAAGGTGTTTCTTATAATAAAGAAGATCCTAACTATGATTTATTAAGAAAAGCAATGTATGTTAGTGGTAAACGTTTATTCCCTAACTTCTCATTCTTAGATAGTAGTTTCAATAAACCTTACTATAAACCAGGTGATTATAAGACCGAAGTTTCATATATGGGTTGTAGAACTCGTGTTATGGGTAATGTCATTAAAGATAAAGAAATTACTACAGGAAGAGGAAATTTATCATTTACTAGTATTAATTTACCAAGAATTGGTATTACTTCTAATCACGATGTTAATGCATTCTATAAACGTTTAGATGAATTAATGGATCTTTGTAAAGATCAATTACTTGAAAGATATAA
>CAVKAB010000172.1:0-2605 GCA_963653985.1 Bacteroidaceae bacterium | reverse complement strand
CTTGCTTCAATTGCTTTAACAAGTTCAGGAATAATCTTTCTTGCTTCATCTTTATTCTTAATATTTGCAAGATATGAATCAATTAATGAAACTAATTCAGGTTCTAAGCTTCTTTCTTTAGCACTTACTAATAATTTTGAAATAACACTTAATTTATAATCAGTAGCAAGTCTCATACCATAACCAAATTCTGCGTTATCTTCAAAAAGTGAATTACTCCAAGCAGGTCCATTACCATTTTTATCTGTAACAAATGGAGTTAATGGAGTTGAACCATTATAAATTGATGAACATCCTGTAGCATTTCCAATCATTAAATCTTTGCCAAATAATCTTGATAATAATTCATAATATGGAGTTTCACCACATCCAGCACATGCACCACTTACTTCCATATAAGGCATTAAGAATCCAACACCTTTAACAGTAGTTAATGGGAATTTATCTGCTTTATATTCAACATGTTTAAATAAGTATTCTGCAAAATCTTCTTTATCAAATTGTGATTTTGCTTCTACCATCTTTAATGCAAAGTGATCATTTCCTAAACGTGCAGCTGTTTTATTAGCCATACATTCTTTAACACAAACACCACATCCAACACAGTTTCTTGGAGAAACTTGAATAATATATTTCATTCCTTTAACTGTTGGACCAACTGCATCTTTAACTTCTGCATCAAGTCCTTTAGGACCATTAGCAACTTCTTCTTCATTTAATAAGAATGGACGAATTGTTGCGTGAGGACATACGAATGCACATTGATTACATTGGACACAATATTCTTTATTCCACATTGGAACTCTATCCGCAATACTTCTTTTCTCTTTGAAAGTAACATTTTCTCTCATTGATCCATCAAGTAATTCATATTCAGTAAATTTAGAAACTGGTAAATCATAACTATCTAATGTACCAATATGATCAACATAAGAATCAAAGTAATCATCACCAATTGAATTTCTTACACGTTTATAATCTAAATCTTTCCATGAAGGATCAACTTTAATTTCTCTTAAACCTTGAGTACCTGAATCAATTGCTTTGTAGTTTAATTCAACAACTTCTTGACCTTTTTTAGCATATGTTTTTTCTGCTAACTTCTTCATCCATTTATTTGCTTCATCATATGGCATAATTTGTGGATTAAGATAGAAGAATGCTGATTGTAAAATAGTATTAGTATGTCTTCCCATTCCAATTTCTAATGCAATCTTATTAGCATCAATAACATAGAATTTAGCTTCTTTAGTTGCTAATTGATATTTAACTCTATTAGGTAATGATTTGAGTAATAATTCATCACTCATATCAGTATTAAGTAAGAATGTACCACCTTTTTTAAGGTTCTTTAACATATCAAACTTTAAAACATATGTATCTAATGAACATGAAATAAAGTTAGCGTGTTCAACATAATATGTTGAATGAATTGGTTCTTTACCAAATCTTAAATGGCTTCTAGTGACACCACCTGATTTTCTTGAATCGTATGCAAAATATGCTTGAGCATATTGATGAGTTGCATCACCAATAATCTTAATTGAAGATTTATTAGCACCAACTGTACCATCACTTCCTAAACCATAGAATAAACATGATGTGTAGGAATGATCAATTTCATAATGTTCATCAACTGGTAATGATAAATGAGTAACATCATCATTAATACCAATTGTGAATCCATGGAATTCTTTACCACTTAACATAACATCAAAGACTGCTTTGACATGTTTTGGTTGAGTATCTTTTGAAGAAAGACCATATCTTCCTCCAATTACTCTAATATCTTTAACTCCATTAAGTGCTAAAGCACTACAAACATCTTCATATAATGCTTCTCCAACACTTCCTGGTTCTTTTGATCTATCTAAAACAGCAATTTCTCTAACTGTTTTTGGTAAAGTTTCAAGTAAATCTTTAGCACTAAATGGTCTAAATAAGTGTACTCTTACCATACCAACTTTTTCGCCCTTACTAACTAAATCAGTAACGACTTCATAAGCTGTTTCATTAATACTACCCATAGCAATAATAACTTTAGTAGCATCTTTTGCACCATAATATACGAAAGGAGCATAATTTCTACCAGTTAATTCGCTAACTTTTTCTAAATATTTTTTAGCAACAGGTAAAACATTATTAAAATGTGTATTTTGAGCTTCTCTTCCTTGGAAATAAATATCATCATTTTCAGCTCCACCTCTTGTTACTGGATGTGAATGTGGATTTAATGCTCTTGCTTTAAATTTTTCAACCTTATCCCATGGAACAAGTTTTTTCCATTCTTCATCTGCTAAAAATTCAACATTTTGAATTTCATGTGATGTTCTAAATCCATCAAAGAAATGACAAACTGGATATTCTGCATCAATTGCAATTAAGTGAGCAACACTTGCAAGATCTGCAACTTCTTGAACACTATCACTACAAAGCATTGCAATACCTGTTTGTCTTATTGCATAAACGTCTTGATGATCACCAAAAATTGATAATGATCTTGTTGCTAAACTTCTAGCACTAACATGCATAACTGCAGGTAAAAGTTCGCCACACCATTTATAAATGTTTGGAATCATTAAAAGTAAGCCTTGAGAAGCAGTGT
>CAVKAB010000171.1:0-2607 GCA_963653985.1 Bacteroidaceae bacterium | reverse complement strand
ATTCAATGGCGTCTCCGCAACTTTTATCTTCAAAAAGTACTCCTACATAAACCCAATTAAATAAATCTTTGGATTCAAAAAGTAAGACTTTCCCAACCCCATTTTTTCCTGAACCACAAATCATCATATATTTATCTTCATATTTAAAAACTTTTGGATCTCGAAAATCTTGACTTCCATCACTTGGAACTCTTTCAATAATAGGATTTTTATCATATTTTTCAAAATGCAAACCATCACGACTCATTGCAAGTGATTGAGTTTGCCCTAATTCTTTAGAAACTGATGTATAAAATAAATATAAAATTCCATCTTTTTCAATGGCACTTCCTGAAAAACAACCTCCTGAATTTTCATAAGGTTGGTCTGGAGATAAAGCCACTTCTAATTCTTCCCAATGAATTAAATCCTTACTAATTGCATGTCCCCAATGCATTGGTCCCCATACTTTTGCATATGGATAATGTTGAAAAAAAGCATGATAAACTCCATTAAATTTACATAATCCATTTGGATCATTCATCCATCCTCTTTTAGGTTCAAAATGGTATTTTAATCTTTCTACATTTTTCTTACTTTTCATATAAATCACTTCTTAAATATTTTAAATAATTATACTATCAAGCAACTTAAATATATAGTAAATAGAATCAAATAAATTTGCTTAAAAAACATTTTTAACTTATCTAAATTTCAAAAAAATGATAAAATATTTACATAAAAGAAGGTAAAAAAATATGATTATTACTATTGGAAGAGAATATGGATCTGGAGGAAGATATATTGCTAAAAAGTTAGCAGAAAAATTAAATATTCCAGTCTATGACAAAGAAATTATTGAAGAAGCTGCAAAAAATTCTAATTTTGCACATGGATTTATTAAAAATAATGAAGAAAAGGTTAATTCTATTTTTGATTCATTCTTTGGAGGACAACTTTCTTTAACAGATAATTTATATGTTGAAGAAACAAACGCAATTAAAAAACTTGCTGAAAATGGAGATTGTATTATTGTTGGAAGATGTGCAGATTATGTCTTAAAAGATAGAAAAGATTTAATCAAAATCTTTATTCAAGCTTCAATGGAAGAAAAAATTAAAAGATGTGTAACTTATTATCATCTTGAAGAAAATAAAGCTGAAGATATCATCAAGAAAACTAATAAAGCAAGATCAAGATATCATAACTATTTTACAGATACTAAATGGGGAAGAAGCTATGATTATGATTTCTTAATTAATAGTGATATTGGTGTTGATGAAACAGTTGAGGTTTTAGCAAAATATATTGAATATCGTAAAAAACTTTGTAAATAATAGAAAAAGATGGATAAAATCCATCTTTTTTTATTAATCTTTAAAGAAATCACGCTTATTAAATGGAGCTTTTAAAAATCTTCCAAATGCTCTTTTATTAGTAAGCCACATAATTCTTGCATTATTTTTAGTATTTTTAATCATTCTTGGAACTGAATAATTAACAATAGTTTCAGGATAATCACCTAAAATATTGTAAACTTTTTTAGTTTTTTCTGGTAATTCAATCTTAGTTTTATCACCATTTGCACTCTTAATAAAATTAGTGATCATAATTCCAGGAGTTAATCTACATACACATACTTTTCCATTAGTTACTTCTTCGCTTTCTTTTGCAAGTGCTTGGGTAAAGTAAGTTATAGCTCTTTTACTTGTTCCATAAATTGTTAACCCCTTCATCATTGCATCATTTGATCCATAACCTTCAACATTATAAATTTGTCCAAAACCTTGCTCTTTCATGTATTTAAAAGCAATTTTTGATCCATAAATTGCACCTTTTAAATCAATATCAATTAAGAAATCAATTTCTTCTTTCTTTAATTCATAAACAGCTTTATCAGGTTGGTTAACACCAGCATTATTAACCCAAATATCAACTCTTCCAAAAGTTTCTTTTGCCTTTAAATATAAATTTTCTAATTCTTCATAGTTCGTAACATTACATTTAACACTAATTGCTTTAGTAGTCTCTTTATTAATTTCATTTAATTCTTCTAAAGCTTTCTCTAATAATTCTTCTTTAACATCACTAATTACAACATTAAATCCTAATTCTTTGAATTTTTTAGCTTGTTCAAACCCAAAACCTCTTGCACTTCCTGTAATAACTACACATTTATTATCCATTTTAGTTATCTCCTTAATTAAACTATATAAATATTATATACCTTTAAAAATTTAAATGATTAATTTGAATTATTTTGTTTTTAACTAAACTTTTTTGAAAAAAAATCAAAAAAGTTTAGATAAAACTTATATTTTGTTATTAATCATCACATCTATTATGTTAAGATGTTTTATACCATTTCTTTTTTGAAGAAATTTATCTAAAGATAATAAATATTTACCATATCCATCTTTAATAGATTCAAGAGATCTATATTCTCTTTCTTCAGTGATATTATTTCCATTTTCATCATAATTATCATTATCAATCGTTTTGCACACTTGAATATAAAGATATTCATTTTCGATGTTTCTTGCGATAAAATCAACTTCTAATTTTCCAATCTTGCCAATGCTTAATGAATAATCCTTACTTTTTAAATAATTAAAAACAATATTTTCT
>CAVKAB010000170.1:0-2616 GCA_963653985.1 Bacteroidaceae bacterium | reverse complement strand
TGATTTAGAAAATGAATTAACTTTGTTAATAACTTCATAATATTTAGAATTTTTATCAATCTCTTTATCAAGTCCAATCCCAAATATTGCGTCAATATAGCAAATACCTTCATTATCTTCTTTTAATTCATCAATATATTTTCCTTTATATAATTTAGAATTGGTAACACATTCATTACTTTTAGGATCCTTTACTTTATATATTTCTACATCTATATTATTTTCTAAAAATAATCTCCCTAAAACATAAGCGTCTCCCCCATTATTTCCACTTCCACATAAAAGAATATATTTTTTAATATTTGGATAATTAAAAACAAGGTATTTATATATTTTATTACCTGCATTTTTCATCAATTCTAAAGAAGTGTAATAATGATTAATATTATATTTATCTAATTCTTTAGATTCTTTTTGATTTAAAACATATTTCATTTTATATATTTTACTATATTTGCAATAGATTTTAATCTATTAAAAGTCTAAAATATTAATATATTTTAGGAGAATATTATGATTGTTAGTTCTATTAAAAACATTAAAAGTAGTGATTTTACAAATAAAAATTTAAAAACTGCTATTGAATTCATGAAAAATACTGATTTATTAAACTTACCAGCAGGAAAAACTGAAATTGATGGTAAAAACGTTTACGTTAATAGATCAAGTTATGTTGCAAAAAACTTTGAAGATACAACATTAGAAGGTCATGAACATTACGCAGATATCCAACTTGTTTTAAAAGGTAAAGAAAAAATTGGATATATTGAAAGAGGTCAAGAAGGAATCTCTACAAAAATTCCTTACAATCCAGAAAAGGATGTAGAAAAATTCACATCTACCCATCTTGATGCAATGATTACTTTAAACCCTGGATTTTTCGCGATTGTTTTCCCAGAAGATTTACATCAACCAGTCATTAAAGTTGATGATGAAATCGTTGAAAAAGTAGTTATTAAAGTTAAAATTGATTAATTATTAAGAGGTTGTTATTAAAATAATCTCTTTTTTGCTTAAAAAAGGACTTATTTTATCAAATAAGTCCATTTAATTAACAATAATGTTCTATTTTTTCTGATTCAATTTTTTCTAATTCTTTATCAATTTTTGTAACTAAATCATTTTTCTTTTGGATTAATTCATCACTTACTTTTGGATTTTCGTTATTATAATAGCACAAAGTTCCTGTAAGCAATCCAGTTAAAATAACATCATCTTTTTTAAAACGAAGTACATCACTTTCATTTCCAAATTTAAAAACGATAAAATATCTATCTGAAATAGATGCCCCTTCTCCATATTCCTTTAAATTTTTACGATTTCCATAATTAATATATTCAAAAGTAAAAGTTTTCCATTCATTAAATAATTCATCATTTAATTTTAATTCTTTTTTATTAAAAACATGTACATCATCAGTAGATTCATAATAACTTAATGTAGCACTTTCATATTCTTGATAATAATCTTCAGTGGGTATTTTAAAATAATCCTCATATTCAAGACCTTTATTTTCATTATCATCTTTTTTAGTTGCTGAATTACAAGAAACTAGGAATAAGCCAATTGTTATAATTAAAAATTTCCTCTTTTTCATAAAATACCTACATATTTTTTAACGTGATATTCTAAATTAGAATTAACATAGTTAATAATAATATCTTTATACACTAAAGAATCAATTTTACAATTAGTATAAATATATCCTAATGTAGAATATTTTCCTTCTACTTTAATTCTCATATATTTATATGAATAATCTATTTGTAAAGAATATTCTCCTTCATCATAAGTTGATGGATAGAAAACTGATTCAATCGTAACATAATGTGATTCTATTTTATTTTTATCTTCAGAATTTATTATGGTTGAATTATCTAATTTTAATAATTCGTCATTTGAGATTACATATTTCTCTACAAAATGGATATTGCTATTTACAATATAGGAAAGATTATCATATGGTACTAGATTATAATTGTACGCAATTTTAAATAAAGAACTTTCATTATTTATGGAATCTTTTGGATTAAGAGTGTAAAAAGAGTAATCATAGAAATTTTCAACTGCAGATTCTTTAAAGTTTGAATAATCATCATAATCATTAATAGTATTATAATTAAGATAATCATAATAAACTTTATTTTTAAGTTCACAATATAAATCATATGGATCTAAATGTTGAATTTCATTAGAATTACAACTTGTTAATAATAAAAATGGTATCAATAATAAAATTTTCTTTTTCATATAAATACTAATTCTCCTTTTTCTAATTATACAAATAAGATAAAAAAAATAAATATCTAATTTTAACTTAATAATTCTAAAAATTTGATAGAAGACTATTATTTTAAAAATAACTAACTTCTTTCAAATCAACATTTTCAATTGACATTTCTAATAAATCTACTAATGTTTCTAATCTTTGATATAAATCAATTCTAAAATATTCAGGTTTATCTTCATTTTTGAGGTTTTTATTACTATGAATTGAGCCCATTGGGTATAAAGAATATTTTGAAACCATAAATACATCTTCTTCATTATCAAACTTAAAACTAATGGTATACCATTTATCAATAGCGTGTCCTTCACCTAATTGATAGATATGAG
>CAVKAB010000169.1:0-2637 GCA_963653985.1 Bacteroidaceae bacterium | reverse complement strand
GTTCCTTTATGGGGAATTGAATCTATTAAATATTCTGGATGGATTATATTTGGATTAGTTTATGCTTTAATTGCACTTGGAATTACAATGAATTCAATTAATATTAAAAAATACAATGTTCTTTCAATGCTTATTTATTTAGGTGCTGGATGGTGTATTATTCTTAATTGTCTTGAATTAATTGATGTTATTTCAATGAATGGATTTATTTTATTATTATCTGGTGGAGTTTCATTTAGTATTGGTGCAATTCTTTATGGACTTGGTAGTAAAAAATCTATTTGGTTCCATACTGTTTTCCATATTTTTGTATCTATTGGAATTGTTCTTCAATTTATCTCAATCTATTTATACGTTTTATAATCTTGTTAGCAATGGCTAATCTTTAAAATATATACCTCTTAATTTATTCACAAAAGAGGTATATTTTTATATAATTTAATTATTAATAAAAGGAGTTAAATATGTATAAAATAATTAGAAAACATGTTTTTAATCCAACAGAAACATTACTTGAAATTGAAGCTCCAGCAATTGCTAAAAAAGCTGAACCAGGTCAATTTGTTATTTTGCGTAGTGACGAAAATGCAGAAAGAATCCCATTAACAATTGGAGGATTCGATAGAGAAAAAGGTACAGTTACTGTTATTTTCCAAATTGTTGGTGCTGGAACTTTTAAACTTAATCAATTAGAAGAAGGTGATTCTTTACATGATTTTGTTGGACCTTTAGGAAAACCAACTGAATTAACTGGTGAAAAAGTTATTGTTGTTGGTGGAGGTTTAGGATGCGCTATTGCATATCCTATTTGTAAAGCATTCCATGATTTAGGAAAAGATGTTACTGCAATTGCAGGTTTTAGAACTAAAGATTTAGTAATCTTAGATGAAGAATTTAGAAAAGATTCTACTAAATATATTCCTGTAAGTGATGATGGAACTTATGGAGAAAAAGGTGTTGTTACATTACCTTTAGAAGAATTATTAAAAACAGGAAAATACGATAAAGTTATCGCGATTGGACCTGTTATTATGATGAAATTCGTTACTTTAACTTGTAAAAAATACAATGTTCCAGAATGTGTATGTTCAATGAATCCTATTATGATTGATGGAACTGGTATGTGTGGATGTTGTAGACTTACAGTTGGTGGAAAAGTTAAATTTGCATGTGTTGATGGTCCTGATTTCAATGCTTATGAAGTTGATTTTGATGAAGCAATGAAAAGAGGAACAATGTATAAAGCATTCGAAAAGAAAGCTTATGATCAAGAAAAATGTAATTTACTTAACAAGGAGGTTAAATAATTATGCCTTTTAGTGAATATAAACCAAATTTAAGAAAAGATAAAAATCCAATGCCTTCTCAAGATGCTAAAGTTAGAGCACATAATTTTGAAGAAGTTGCAACAGGATATACTAAAGAAATGGCAATGGATGAAGCAAAAAGATGTTTAGGATGTCCTACAAAACCTTGTGTTGCTCATTGTCCTGTTAATATTGATATCCCATCTTTTATTCATCAAGTAGCACTTGGTAATTTTGAAGAAGCTTATAATATTATTTCATTATCTTCATCTTTACCTGCTGTTTGTGGAAGAGTTTGTCCTCAAGAAACTCAATGTGAAATGAAATGTACAAGACACAATGAGAAAATTGGTAGTGAAGCAGTTGGTATTGGAAGACTTGAAAGATTCGTTGCTGATTATCATAACGCAAATGCTAAAGATGAAATAGTCGAAATTAAGAAAAATGGTCATAAAGTTGCTGTTATTGGAAGTGGTCCTAGTGGATTAACTTGTGCTGGTGACTTAGCTAAAAAAGGATATGATGTTACAGTTTTTGAAGCATTACATTTAGCAGGTGGTGTTTTAGTTTATGGAATTCCTGAATTCCGTTTACCAAAATCAATTGTTCAAAAAGAAGTTGAAGGTCTTAAAAAACTTGGTGTAAAGATTGAAACAAATATGGTTATTGGAAGAGTTTTATCTATTGATGAACTCCAAAAAGAATATGGATTTGAAGCAATCTTTATTGGAAGTGGTGCAGGTCTTCCTAGATTTATGGGAATTCCTGGTGAAAATCTTAAAGGTGTTTATAGTGCAAATGAATATTTAACTAGAACAAATTTAATGAAAGCTTATCTTGAAAATAGTAATACTCCTATTGAAAGAGCTAAAAATGTAGCTGTTGTTGGTGGCGGAAACGTTGCAATGGATGCTGCAAGATGTGCATTAAGACTTGGAGCAGAACATGTATATATCGTTTATAGAAGAAGTTTAGAAGAACTTCCTGCTAGAAAAGAAGAAGTACATCACGCAATGGAAGAAGGTGTTGATTTCCAATTATTACAAAATCCAGTTGAAATCCATGGAGATGAAAATGGACTTGTTAATTCAATGAAAGTTGAAATTATGGAACTTGGAGAACCAGATGAAAAAGGAAGAAGAAAACCTGTTGGAACTGGAACTTATAAAGAAATTGATGTTGATTGTGTTATTATTGCAATTGGTACATCCCCAAATCCATTAATTAAACAAACAACTGAAGGTTTAGAAACAAATCCACATGGATGTATTATCACTAAAAATGAATATGGTTTAACAACACGTGAACATGTTTATGCAGGTGGTGATGC
>CAVKAB010000168.1:0-2661 GCA_963653985.1 Bacteroidaceae bacterium | reverse complement strand
ATATCCATATTTAGTTCCAGTAATTATTATTTTTAAAGTAGGTAAATCAATTTTCGATGTGCTAGTTTCATTATGTTTAATAATTAAAGATTCTAATTTGTTTAAGTTTTTAGCGCCCTTTTCTATTTCATCACTTCCTAATTTAAATTCAATTAATGCATATCTTCCATCATCAAGATGTAAAACTGCATCTGCTTCTAATCCTAAATTATCATGGTAATATGAAACTTGACTTCTTAAGGCATTAGAATATACTTTTAAATCTCTAATACACATAGTTTCAAAAATAAATCCAAAAGTGTGTAAATCATTAATATATTTTTCAGGAGATCCATTTAATGCTGCAACTGCAATAGAAGAATCAACAAATTCTCTTTTTCTCCCACTTCTAATAGCACTTTTTGATCTAATATTTGGACTCCATCCAAATAAATCATCTACAATATATAGTCTTTCTAAAACTTCAATATAATCGTCTAAAGTTTTATCTGTTATTGAATTAGTGGCATTAACATCTTCTAAAATGCTAACTCGCTTTGCAAGTGTAGAAATATTTCTAGCATAGCTTCTTAAAACCGCTCTCATTGTTTGAGAGTTTCTTTTAACATCATCAACATTAAAGATATCTCGAGTATAAATTTGTTCAAAATAATCTTTAGCAATTGCAAGTTTAGCTTCTTTATCTTCAACTAGTAAACTTTGAGGCCATCCTCCTCTACATGCTGCAAAAATTAAATCTTCTAAGGAAAGATTAGAGGAACATCCTTTCTCTAATTTTTCTTCTCTATCAAATAGTTTTTTTAAAGATACAGTTCCATTTGATTCTAAAGATTCATATAAACTCATTGGATACATCCTTAAATCAGTGATTCTTCCAGTACCTGTATGACTTATTTTAACTTTTTTTGAAATAGATCCAGTTAAAATAAAATCGCCTTGATTTCCATTTTTATCGCAATAAAATCTTACTAAATCCCAAACTTTAGAAACATCTTGCCATTCATCAATTAATCTTGGCTTTTCTCCTTCTAAGATAAATTCTGCATTAGCATTTGCTCTTTTAACAAAGTCTTCATTTTGAGTTTCATATTGTAAATAAATCTCACTTTTAGCTTTTTGAGTTGCAGTTTTTGTTTTTCCACACCATTTTGGTCCAACAATGTTAACAACGCCAAAAGATTTCATCTTTAAATCAAATAACGAATCTGTAACACGTTTAAAATATTTCTTTTCCATGCTTTTATTATACAGTATATAAAATAATTTTTAAAATCTATTCCGTATTTTTTTGGTAATTCATTCCGTATTTTTTTGGTAATTCATTCCGTATTTTTTTGATTTTTTAATAATTAAAAATATTTTTAATTTTTTGGATAATTCTTAAATTTACTTACTTCTTGATATATAAAGGAGGTAAATAAAGAAAGATAGAATATATACTTTAATATTTGATATAATTTATAAGATATGAAACAAATTGATAAATTAATTAATGGATATAAAAATATAGTATTTCTAGATTTCGAAGGTAGTCAATATAGTCAAGAAATTATTGCAATTGGTGCAATTAAATGTACTTTAGATGCTAAAAACAATATCAAGGAAGTATCTAAAGGATTTAAAGTATATTGTAAGATTAATTCTAAAGTAGGAAGGATTGTTACAGAATTAACAGGAATCACAGATGAATTATTAGAAAAAGAAGGATTATCTTTTAAAGAATCGATTAATAAATTTGAAAGATATGTAGGAAAAGAAGACACAAAATTTATTCAATATGGTAATTTTGATATGCATTTACTTCATAATTCCCAAGTATTAAATAATTTAGAAAGTAATGAATTTATTCAAAGAATATATAGAAATCATATTGATCTTGGAGGAATTATTTCTCAATACATTAGAAAAGATAAAGGACACATGATTTCTTTATTAGATGCATGTAAAATCTTTAATTTAAATGTTGAAGGTGAAGAGCATGATCCATTAAGTGATTCCATTAATTTAATGAATGTATATAATGCATTTTTAAAAGAAAAAGGAATATTACGTAAAGAATATTTAAATTATATTTCTAATTCCAATTTCCCAAATCCAATTAGAAAAGTATTAAAGAAATTAACTAGTGATCAAAAAGTTACTTTAAAAGATTTAGAAACCTATATTGATGAAGAATTAAAGTAAAAATGTATTTAAATAAATTAGATAACTACAATACCTTTAAAAATAGAGGTATGTTTTTAGAAAACTTAATTAATGAATCAAATAAGTATTATTTGATGAATGATATAGGGGTAATTTATAAAAAACCTACTCCAATTCAAGTTGTTAAAATTAATAATCAAAATAAAATAATAGAGGCATATTTTAAAGAATCTTCTACTAGTGATTATAATGGATTATACAAAAATAAATATATTGATTTTGAAGCGAAAACTACTGAAAGTAATACTTCCTTCCCTTTAAGTAATTTCACTAAAAATGAATTATCCCATCTTTATAAAATTGATTCTTTAGGAGGAATTGCATTTACAATCATTTATTTTAAAAATTTAAATGTATTTTATCTTTATGAGATTAAACATATGAAAAATTATTTAAAAGATAATAATAGAAAATCAATTAAAATAGATGAAATAAAAGAAAAAGGATATTTAATCC
>CAVKAB010000167.1:0-2675 GCA_963653985.1 Bacteroidaceae bacterium | reverse complement strand
TTAATGCCTACTCCTACAACGAGTGCTTTTTGCTCATAATTCAAAGTATCACCATCCTTTACTTTGTTATTATAGCACAAATAAATTATGAAATCTAATTTTAAAAGTGTGTGAGAAATTTTATAAATATTTATATTTATAACAATTTTATTTATTGATATAATTTTAAGCATGTCAAATACATCAAATCAAAACAAAAAAAGTACTTCAAATCAATCAAGTACTCCTAAAAAAAGAGGAAGACCTCCTAAAGATAAAAGTTCAAATTCTTCAGTAAGCAATGTTAATAAAACGAATTACTCTTCAAGCAATAAAAGTAAGAAAAAAACAAAGAAAAATAATCCTTTAAAGATATGTTTAATTTCTTTAGCAGTAGTTTTATGTATTGGTGTTTTAGGTTTTTCTGGATATTATTTATATCAAAATGGATATTTTGATAATATTAAAAATCCAGATAATCCTACTCCTGATCCAACACCTACTCCAGATCCAACGCCAGAACCAACACCTACTCCAGATCCTGATGATGGGGATGATGATAATACCTTTGATTACAATTCCCCAAAAGTTTCTACTTTAATTTCTAATTCTAAATATTCGATTGAATCATCTAGTGTATTTTATCAATATTCAAAAGAAGAAATTAAAAATTATTATAAAGATATTGATTTTTCAAAAGATAAAGAAACGATATCTTTAAGTTTATTTAATCTTTTAAAAACTAATCAAACTAAACTTAATTATGATGGATCAAATAGTACATTCAAAATGTCATATACATGGGCAAATTATTGTTTAGTAGATCGTAACTTTGTAACATCTCCATTAACTCAAGAAGAAGTTGATTCTAATAAATGGAATATGAGTGTAAATATGGATATTTTATATCAAACAGGTGATTATACTTTTCCTAGCGATGGCAAAACTAATAATAAACTTGATAGAGAACATATTTTACCAAAATCTTATGGGTTTAATGGACAAAATGAAGCATATAAAAAGATGCTTGCAGGTACAGATTTACATAATTTAAGAGCAAGTGATCATGTCGGAAATTCAACTGGACATAATGATAGATTTTATGATGATATTGTTTCAAAAAAGGATGAAAGTGAATATAAGGTTGCAACAAGTAATGATGAAGTAACTACTACTTATTATTATGATACTAACGATGAAAATGGTAAAAAGATAGGGTTTTTTGAACCTGCTAAAGAAGATAAGGGTGATATCGCAAGAGCGATATTTTATATGGTTACCCGTTATAAAGTTTATGAAGAATTAGATAGTAATGGAACAGAAGCTCCTGCTATTAAACTTGTTGAAAATCCTTATGCTAAAACTTCTTCAACGATGGTTCCAAGCGATACTAAAGAAAATCCTGCTGAATTTGGAATTTTATCTACATTAAAAAAATGGAATGAAGAAGATCCAGTTGATGAATTTGAAATGACTAGAAATAATTTAGTATATAATCTTCAAAATAATCGTAATCCTTTTGTTGATTATCCATCTTTAGTTAATTTACTTTTTTAATATTTTAATAAATCCATCATTATCGTATGGATTAATAATTTTACTTTTAAGTGGATTGAAGTATTCTTTAACTTTAACTTTATTAATAGATAAATCATCATTAAAGAAGCTTTGATCCATTTTTCTTTCAAAGTTTGCGACATTTTCTAAATCTTCAAGCGATAAAATAAGCTTATTATTTTTAGATAATTTAATACATCCAACTTTAAAATTAGTATCTTTTAATGTTGCTTCTTTAATTAGATATTTAGACATTTTTATTGCAAGTTTAACTTCTTTTTCACTTAGCGATAAAGAAGATGCTCTTTGAAGAAGAGATAGTTCAAAACTTCTAGTTTTATATCCATATTCTTTTTCAATTAAAGAACATAAATAGTGAGAAATCCCTCCTAAAGAATGATGATTAAATTCATCTTTTTTCATATTAGCTTTATAAATTAATTTATTATCTTTATTTTTAATTCCTTCACTAATAACAACTAAACAATGTTTTTTAGATTCATATATTTCTTTAACTTCTTTTAAAAAGTCATCAATATCAAAAGGAACTTCAGGGACTTTTAAAATATCAATATTAATACCTAATTCTTCAATTAAAAGAGAAGAAGAAGCAAGCCATCCAGCGTTTCTTCCCATAGTTTCAATTATATTAACTCTTCCAACTTTGTAAGATAAATCATCTAAAGCAATTTCTAAAATAGCATTTTTAATAAAATTAGATGCAGTTAAAAATCCTAAAGAAAAATAATTATTATATAAATCATTATCGATTGTTTTAGGGATTCCAATGACTTTTAAAGGATAATTTTTAAGCTTAAAATATTCACCTATTTTATTTAAAGTGTGCATTGAATCATTTCCACCATTATAGAAAAAGTAATGAATATTATATTTTTTAAATATTTCTAACAATTTTAAATAATCAGATTCATTTTCTTTATAATCTTTAATTTTATAACGATTACTTCCAATATATGCTCCAGGAGTAAAAATTAAAGATGAATAATCTTTATTTTTATCAATTAATGTAATATCTTCTTTTAAAAGACCTTCTATTCCATAATTCATAACGTATAAATTATCAATATATTCATTATTTTTACATCCTTCAATAATTCCATAAAGTGAAGAATTAATAA
>CAVKAB010000166.1:0-2695 GCA_963653985.1 Bacteroidaceae bacterium | reverse complement strand
CAAAATGCATTAACTAATCCAAAATAAAATTATTAAATGAGAATCATTAATTTATATTAGTGATTCTTTTTTATTTACAAATATAAACGTTATTTTTTATAATATTTTTAATAAATAGAAATATTTTATTAAAAAATGCTTATTTTTAGATAAAAAGCACCATTTAATATTATATAAATTAATATTTTGTAAGTGAATTATATTCTATGTTTACAAAATTAATAAAAATGTTTCAAAATCTCTTGACAATAGAAACAAAACACTTTAATATATAACCATAACAACAAGAAAATTTTATATAGGAGGGTTAAAAAGATATGAAATTTCAAAAATTAATGTGTAGTGTTTTAGCTCTTGGATCATTAGCAGGATGTGCAAAATATAATGGCACAGAAACTAATAAAGAAGAAACAAAAGAAGTAGCTAAAGAATTAGACTATCATGAAAATGTTGAATGGGGTGGAAATACTCCAGAAGAATTCTTATCTGATGTTATTGGATTAATTACAAGTGGTGGCACAGCTGCTTTAACTCCAGTTTATAACTACATCAAAACTTACGGATGCAGATACGCATTACAACAATTAGGTTTAGAATATCGTAGTATTGAAGAAAGAAAGTTAGATGAATTATCTGCAAAGGTAGAAGAATTACAAAATATCTTAACTACTGGACTTGAAAGTGTTCAAAGAACAATCGTTTCTGAATTCCATAAGCAAGCAATGAATGAATTCTTAGTTACAGTTAAAAGAATTGCAGATCCAGTTATGGATGAACTTGCAACATTAGGTGATTTATCTTATAAAGAATTATTAACTGGTTATAAAGCTGAAACATTAAACGCTGAAAAAGTTAGATTCTATGAAAAATGTAAGACTTTAAAATTCAATGTTGGTGAAAATGATATCTGGTATAGCGCTAAAAACTTAGCAGAATATATTACAAATATCTCAGTTGTTGATTCTAATTTAGATTTATTCTCATTATATGAAGAAACATATGGTACTAATGAAAATTGGACTTATATGATGGTTCAACCAAGAACTCAATTTATTTCTTATCTTGCAACGGTTGCTAATGGATTCGCAATGCTTGCTCAACTTGTAGCAGCTTATGAAATCTCATTACTTCCTACTGGTGATAGTAATATTATTGCTATTACAAATGGAGTAGATAAGATGATTAATTCTGTTAATGCAATGAATGGATATTTACAAAAAGAATTATTAAAACTTCAATCTATTAAAACTAATCATGATAGAAAAAATATTATGGTTCATAGAACAAAAACTACTGTTGGTGGTCAATTAGTTATTACAGAAGATGATCCAATTTCATCAAGATTAATGCCATTAAGTAATGGATATAACTATTACAACTATATGTCTTATTATCATAGTGAAGGTACTAGAAGAGCAACAGATGATGGATGGATGGAAAGTTATATTTATACATTAGATTGTACTAAAAATAATGATTATTATGAAATCGTTATGAAAGATTATGAAAATTATTGTGCATCTACAGGAAAAAATAACTACCAAGATTATACAATTAAAGATTATTTATTAGATATTGGATTTATTTTCAAGAATGATGAAAAAGAATTATTCAAGAAAGCTAAAGGTTTCTATACAAATATTGGACTTTACGACAACTGGTGGCATGAATCAGCAAGTCACGCTACAAGAGATCACAACTTAGGTGTTAACTACTATTCATTTGAAGATAGAAAATCAAGATTTGAAGAATACGATAAAGTACATTATGATGTCCGTTCTGGTTGGATCTCTCATGATGAAACATATACTCATTCATATTCTGATACATTTGGTGATTATTACTTAGCATTCTTAGATAGTACATCAAAAGCATTTAGAGGTAATATCACTACAACAGTTATTAATGGACAATATTATGAAATAAGTTATGATTTCTACAATCAACACTTTAAAGGTAGTGGATATTGGGGTAAAATATACGGCGAGACTGATTACTTAGTTAAAGCACATCTTTTATAGAAAGTAATTACTCTCAAGTAAAGGAGTAAAATTATGAAAAATAAATTAGGAATACTTGCAGGATTAGGTTTAGCATTAATCCCAGCAGTAGCATTAACATCATGTGATTTTGGAGGAGGAAGTACAAATAGTGATTTAAGAATTACAGTATCTTCTGAATCAGTTAGTAAAATCTCAAAGATGAAAGAAAGCGAAGATAGTTCAAAAGAAGTTTATACAATCTTTATGAACGCTAGTAACAATTCAACTAGTGCAATTACTTTAAAAAATACAGATTTTAAAGTAAAAGTAAATGGTAAAGAAATTACAGCATTATACTTTGTATTAGGTTCAAAATATAGTATTGAAGATGGTAAATCAAGTTACTATATTACAAGTAAAAGTGAATCTAAAGAAATTCCAGTTAATGAAAAAACAGGTGAAAGTTCAGTATCAACATCTTCATTTACAATCGCATTTGAAGAAGATATTACAAATAATCCTGTATTCTTCTATAATGGAAGTCAAATTACTGAATATTAATTTAATAAATTAAAATCCTTGAAATAGTCTCTTATATTAGTTTATAAGGGGCTATTTTTCTTAAAATATTGACTTTATATTTATAATTAATACAATTTATAATATAAAATTTAAAGTGACATTTAAAGTGACATTTAAAGTGACATTTAAAG
>CAVKAB010000165.1:0-2697 GCA_963653985.1 Bacteroidaceae bacterium | reverse complement strand
GCTTTAATTACTGACGTTGGTGATATTGATGATGAAGGTTTCAACCAATCAAGCTGGGAAGCTATGAAAGCTTACGCTGAAAAAATTGGAAAATCATGCACATATTATAGACCAACAGAAGATAGCAATGATGCTAGAAAAGTTTCAATGGAACAAGCTGTCCAAAAAGGCGCTAAAGTCATTGTCTGTCCAGGTTACTTATTTGAAACACCTGTTTATGATTTACAAGACAAATATCCTGATGTTAAATTTATTTTATTAGATGGCGCTCCACATAGCGAAGACTATTCAACATATAAAACATCTTCAAATGTTGTTGGTTATTCTTTCCAAGAAGAAATTTCAGGTTTCTTAGCAGGTTATGCTGCAGTTAAAGATGGCAATAGAGATTTAGGTTTCTGTGGTGGTATGGCTTTACCAGCAGTTCAAAGATTTGGTACAGGTTATGTTCAAGGTATCGAAGTTGCTAGCCAAGAATTAGGCGTCAAAACAACATGTAAATATTACTATGCTGGTGCTTTCCAAGCTACAGATGAAGCTACAAGTAATATGAAATCATGGTATACAGCTGGTATCGATACAGTTTTTGCTTGTGGTGGTAAAGTTTATCAATCAGTTACTGAAGGTATTAAATCAGGTAAATCTGAAGCTACATGGATTGGTGTTGACGTTGATCAACATTCAGTTAGTGATAAAGTTTTAACTTCAGCTATGAAAGGTTTAAGAGAAACTGTCACATCTACATTAGAATTATATGAAGCAGGAAAGTGGACAGATGTTGGTGGAAAAACTCCTACATTAGGTTTAGCTACTGTTTTAGGTTCAATTGAAGCAAGAGATTACGTTGGTTTACCAACTGATAGTGCAGCTTGGAGATTCAAATCATTTAAGACATCTGATTTAGAAGCAGTTATCGCTGGAATTAAGAGTGGAAAATATGTTGTTTCTAATGACGTTTCAAAAGCTCCAGAAACATCAGCTTGTACAGTTACTTGGGTTTCTAAATTTGCTGACTAATATTTAATTAAAAAATATTATAAGTGCAAAGTACTAAATTTAATTAATTTAAATATTAATTTGTAAAATAAGAAAAGAGGGCTATTGCATAATGTTAATAGTCCTCTTTTTAAAAAGATAAGGGAGAACAAAATGGAAGAGAAAGTACCAGTTATTGAAATGGAACATATTTCAAAATCCTTCCCAGGTATTAAAGCTAATGATGATATTACATTAGATTTGAGAAAGGGAGAAATTCACGCCCTTTTAGGAGAAAATGGTGCAGGTAAATCTACACTTATGAGTATTCTATTTGGATTCTATCAACCAGATGAAGGCTGTATTAAAAGAGATGGAGAAGTTGTAAATATTGATGGACCTTTAAAAGCTAATGCTTTAGGAATAGGGATGGTCCATCAGCATTTTAAACTTGTTGAAGTATTTACTGTTTTAGAAAACATTATTTTAGGAATTGAACCTACAAAATTCGGATTTTTAACTTTAAAAGAAGCTAAAAAGAAGGTTCAAGAACTTTGTGATAAATACGAATTCAATTTAGATTTAGATGCTAAAATTGAAGATATTACAGTTGGACAACAACAAAAAACAGAAATTTTAAAAATGTTATTCAGAGATAATGATATCTTAATTTTTGATGAACCAACTGCAGTTTTAACACCTCAAGAGATTGAAGATTTATTAAAAATCATGAAAAATCTTGCAAATGAAGGTAAATCAATCTTATTTATTTCCCATAAATTAGACGAAATTATGGAAGTAAGTGATAGAGTTAGTGTTTTAAGAAAAGGTAAATTAGTAAAAACTTTAGATATTAATCGTACTAATAAAGATGAATTATCAACTTTAATGGTTGGAAGAGAAGTTTCATTTACTACAGATAAAAAAGATCCAATTATTGGAGATACATTACTTAAAGTTAGACATTTAGTAATGGAAGATAAAATCCATCATGGAGTTAACATTGTTAACGACATTTCTTTTGATGTTAGACGTGGTGAAATTGTTTGTATTGCAGGTATTGATGGAAATGGTCAAAGTGATACAATCTTTGGAATTACTGGACTTGAAAAAGTTAAAGAAGGTCAAATCTTCTTTAAAGATATTGATATTACAAAACATACAGTTTTTAAAAGAAATGAATTAGGTCTTGCTCATATTCCTGAAGATAGACATAAACATGGTTTAGTCTTAGATTTTGCTTTAGATAGTGATTTAGTTTTAGAAAATTATTATAAAAAAGAATTCAAAAAAGGTCGTACTATTGTTAATAAAAAAAGTGTTAAAGAACATGGTGATAAATTAATTCAAGATTTTGATATTAGAAGTGGTCAAGGAAGTGATTCTGTTGTTAGAGGAATGAGTGGTGGTAACCAACAAAAAGCTATTATTGCTCGTGAAATCGATAGAGATCCTGATTTATTAATTGCAGTTCAACCTACTCGTGGACTTGATGTTGGTGCGATTGAAAATATTCATAAAGCATTAATTAGTCAAAGAGATGCTGGTAAAGCTGTTTTACTTGTTTCATTTGAACTTGATGAAGTTTATAACTTAGCAGATAGAATCTTAGTTATGTTTAAAGGTGAAATTGTTGGAGAACTTGATCCAAAAACTACATCTAGAAATGAATTAGGATTATATATGGCAGGTAGTAAGAATAATTACGAATTTAAAGAATCT
>CAVKAB010000164.1:0-2707 GCA_963653985.1 Bacteroidaceae bacterium | reverse complement strand
CCAATTTTACATATTTTTTGTTTTTGTGTTGGAATTAAAAAAGAAGGTCGAAAGAATTTAAAAGAATATTCAAAAAAATGTAAAGAAATAGGAAAAGGTGGTTTTATTTATGGAAACCATGTTTCAAATTTTGATGCATTCACAAATCAATCTTATGTTTTTAGAAAAAGATGTAATATTATAGGATATTCAAATTCATTAGCAAATCCATTTTTAAGAGGAATTATGAATGTTTGTGGTTATTTTCCTCTTCCTAATTCAATGGATCAATATAAGAAATTTTTAAATTCTATGAAAATTTTAATTGAAAAAGGCGAACATATGATTATTTATCCAGAAGCTCATATTTGGCCTTATTATACAGAAATTAGACCATTTGTTGATGGAAGTTTTGGATATCCAGTTAAATTTAATGTACCTTCAATTCCGGTTATAACAGTATTTAAAAAAAGAAAATTCTTTAAAAAACCAAAAAGAGTAATCTTAATTGGAAAATATGTAATGCCAAAAGAAGGTTTAAAACCAAATGAAAATAAAAAATATGTTCGTGATGAAATTTATAAAGAAATGTGTGAACTTGCAAGTAAATATAATCAAGAAGAATATATTAAATATATTAAAGTAAGTGAAGAAGAACTTAACGAATTAAAAGAGCTGTGAACCCTAATTTTTAAAGTTAGGTTTTTCACAGCCCTTTTTTGTTTTATTTTTTTAATCTCTATAAATTTTAGAGTTGGTGCCGAATATAGGGATCGAACCTACGACCTACGCGTTACGAATGCGTTGCTCTACCAACTAAGCTAATTCGGCTTGTACCTATTATTTTAAACTTATTTAGTAAATAAGAAAATAAAAAACGCGATTATTCATCGCGTTATATTGACGAGTGGTGGGCACTATAGGGATCGAACCTATGACCTTCTGTACGTCAAACAGATGCTCTCCCAGCTGAGCTAAATGCCCATCTCCAACAAGCTTTCTTGCTCATTGCTTGAATAGTATACTCTAAAGAAAAAACCAATGCAAGTACTTTTTAAAGTTTTTTCAAAATTTTTCAAATAGTATTTGAAATCGTTAGTTTATAGACTATAATATTTGCAATGAAAATTATTAATTTGCTAAGTAACACTGTAGAAATTAAAATGGATGGACCATTTGGTATCTTTCTTACTTACATTTATATTTTTATAATTGGTTCCTTTTGTGGATGGATTTTAGAAATCTTTTATAGAAGATTTTTTTCTATGAAAAAATGGATTAATCCAGGATTTTTAAAAGGTCCATGTATCCCACTATATGGATTTGGATTATGTGCTTTACATTTAATTAGTGAATTATGTTTTAAATATTTAACTAAAGAAGGAAGTTATCCTTCTATATATGGATTACATTTTGGAAGTGTAGAACAAACTTTAGGGAATATTGATTTTATATATGTTTCTTTAATTGCAATTGCCTTAATTGGAGTTGCAATGACTTTAATTGAATTTATTGGTGGTATTATATTCGTTAAAGGATTAAACATTAGACTTTGGGATTATTCAAAATTAAAAGGAAATATAATGGGTATTATTTGTCCTCAATTTTCATTCCTTTGGCTACTTGCAGGTGCAGGATATTGGTTTGGACTTCGTCCATTTATTAATTACACAGTTGAATTTTTAAATAATCATGCATGGGTGATGACTTTCTTTATAGGAGCATATGTTGCAATATTATTACTAGATTTTATTAATTCAGTTATTTTATCAATTAAACTTTCTAAACAAGGTAAATTATATAACGCTTACATTAACTACGAACAATTCAAATTAAATAGAAAAGAAATCAGTGTTAGTAAAAATAAGGAAACTGCTTTTACTAACCAAATAAAGAGTGCTTTAACTCCTATTAAAAACAAATTAGGAGAAGTAAATAAAGCTATTGTTAGCAAAATGTATATAGATGGAGTAGTTCCAGAAGTTCCAAGTGACAGTGAAACTCCTAGAATGAAAGAATCTAGAACACAAGATGTTAACGATAAAAATAAGGAGAATTAAATATGTTACATTTAGTAGATCATCCATTAATCACCATGAAATTAAATAAGATGAGAGATGAAAACACCAACACCAAGGATTTTAGAACACTTCTTGATGAAATTGCTTCATTAATGACTTATGAAGTTTATAAGGATTTAAAAGTTGTTCCTACAGGAGAAAAAATCAAAACTCCAACAGGTGCTGTAATTGATAAATTACATTTAGAATATTCATTAATTGTTTGCCCTATTTTAAGAGCTGGTATTGGAATGAGTAATGGCGTTATGAATATGCTTCCAACTGCTAAAATTGGTCATATTGGTTTATATAGAGATGAAAAAACATTAAAACCTGTTGAATATTTCTGTAAACTTCCAAAAGTTGAAAATCCATTAGTATTAGTTTGTGATCCAATGCTTGCAACTGGTGGAAGTAGTAGCGATGCAATTTCAATTTTAAAGAAAAAAGGATTTAAAAATATTAGACTTCTTTGCCTTGTTGGTGCTCCAGAAGGTGTTAAAAAAGTCTTAGAAGATCATCCTGATGTTGAAATTTATCTTTGTGCATTAGATGAAAAATTAAATGAAAAAGGCTATATTATTCCAGGTCTTGGAGACGCTGGAGATAGAATCTTTGGTACATTCTAATTAAAATAAATATTTAGATATTTCATTAAAAATTACTCC
>CAVKAB010000163.1:0-2758 GCA_963653985.1 Bacteroidaceae bacterium | reverse complement strand
TTAGTGATATAGATGCTGGTGGATTTTTAATTTATATGAATTTAAAAGAAAAAACGAAAATTCCTTTTATTCCATATAAAATGAGTATCGAAGAACTAGAAAATAATAAAAATAATTTAAAAGAATTAACTCAAAATGATGTTCATAGATTAGAATTACTTAAAAATGATTCTAGATTCTTAATCTTTAAAGATATAATTGAGTATATGCTTTTAAATAACGCAAAATTAGAACAAGAAATATTAGATTAATCTTGTTCTTTTTTAATTTATGTCTAAACTTTTATAATATTTTCCAAAAGTAGATAAACTATCAATGATTGGAAGTAATTGTAATCCAATGCTTGATAAAGAATATTCTACATGTGGAGGGTTAGACTTAAAATCATTTCTAATTACTAATCCATCACTTATCATTTCTTTTAAAGAAGATGTTAATACTTTTTGGGAAATTCCATCTAATGATCTTTGAAGTTCATTAAATCTCCGAGGTCTTAATCTTAAATTTCTAATAATTAATAATTTCCATTTTGATCCTATTAATTCTACAGTTGTTGCAACTGGACACTCTGGTAATTCATCTTTTCTTTTCATAATTTAAATTCCTAATATATCTAAATTATATTACACATTCTAAAAATAATGTATAGTTACAAAAAAGTGCGTACTATTTTATTAATGTTTCTTCCTTTATATTATTTTCATACATTTAAGGAGGCTAAAAAATGAGTTATAAATTAGTAAATGTTAAAGATGAAGGAAGAGTTGAATTACATGATTTGTTAGAATTAACAGGTGCAGAAATATCTATCAACAAATTAGAATCAAATCAAAATGTTCCTTTTATCCATTCTCATAAAGAAAATGAAGAAATTTATTATTTCTTTAAAGGAAGTGGTTTTATTGTAATTGATGATAAAAAAGTAGAAGTTAAAAATGGTGATTGGTTAAAAATATCTCCTTCTTCAAAAAGACAAATTTTTGCTGGTAATGATGGTTTATCTTATATTTGTATTCAAGTTAAAGAAAATTCTTTAAATGAGTTTACAGTAGGAGACGCAATTATCTATTAATATTAAAAGACGATAATTATCATATTTATTTTATGCAAATTCATTTGCTACAAATCCATTTGCACAAAAATTCAATAAATGATAAAATTTATTTAAGGAAAATGATTTTATGTTTATTGGAAGAAAAGAAGAAATAAAAGAAATTAAAAATGCCCTAAATTCTTCAAAATTAGAAACAATATTACTATATGGAAGAAGAAGGGTTGGAAAATCGGAAATTATTAAAGAATCTTTAAAAGATGAAACTTCAAAAATTATTTACTTTGAATGCAAAAGAACATCAAGTAAAGTAAATTTAGATAATTTATCAAAAGTATTTCAAGATACTTTTAATTTATCTAACCTCTCATTTAATTCTTTTGATGATTTTTTTGATTATACTTTTAAATATTCAATAAACAATAAATTTGTTCTTGTTATTGATGAATTTTCATTTCTTTTAGATGATGATTTTACAATTGAATCAAGTTTAGCAATTGCAATTGATAAATACAAAAATGAATCAAATTTAAAATTAATAATATCAGGAAGTTATGTTACTTTAATGACTAAAATGATTGAGTATGGATCACATAGTTATGGAAGATTTAACCATATTTTATTGATTAGACCATTTGATTATTATGAATCATCCTTATTTTATAAAGAATATAGTAATGAAGATAAAATAAAAATATATTCTGTTTTTGGAGGGATTCCTTATTTCAATTCATTTATTGATACTTCAAAAACTGCAGATCAAAATATCATTGATTTAATTGTTAAAGAAGATTCTATTTTAGAACATGAAATTAATGAAATGATTTTAAGTGAAACTAGCAAAATAAATTTACTTAATGATCTAATCTCTTTAATTGGAAGTGGAGTTAATAAATATAAAGATATTGTCATGAGAATGAATCAAAACAAGAATTCAAGACCAGATTATTTAATTAATAAACTTGTAGAAATGAATATTATTAGAAAAGTTGTCCCAATTAATCATAAAAACAATTCCAAAAAAATGTTTTATGAATTTAGTGATAATTTAATTCATTTTTATTATAAATATATCTTTAATAATCCATATTCTATTAATAGACGAAATAAGGAATTTTTCTTTAATCATTTTATTAAAAATGATTTAGAATCTTTCTATATTCCTTCTAAATTTGAAGATATATCTAAAGAATTTTTGTTAAAACTTAATTTTAATAATAAATTAGAAAATATTATTTTAGATATTGGAACATATTCTTTTGATGATTCTAAAAATAAAATTAATCGTGAATTTGATGTTGTTACTCTTGATGAAAAAGGATTTATTTCTTATGAATGTAAATACAAAAATGAAGAAATTGGAATGGATGTAATTAACGAAGAAGTTAATCAAGTTCAAAATTTAGATATTGAATTTTATAAATTGGGATTTATTTCTAAAAATGGGTTTAAAGAAGAAGTAGATAAAACTAAATATATTTGTTTTTCTTTAGATGAATTCTACGATTTTGTTGAATAAAATATGTATTAAAATTACAAAAGAGTTAATTACTAATTTAGTTTTGAAAGATATAAAAACTGCGATATTTATCGCAGTTTTCATTTGTCTTAATATTTTTAATTACATTAATTTTTCAAATAATGCTTTAACCTCATCATGTGTTGCTTCTTTTGGATTACCTGGGTAACATGCATCTTTTAAAGCAT
>CAVKAB010000162.1:0-2804 GCA_963653985.1 Bacteroidaceae bacterium | reverse complement strand
ATATAATATAAAGCATGAAAATTGAAAAATATAACAAAGAATTAAATTATTCTTATACTCTTGGAGCATTTCCAACTTTAGAATTAATCAAATATCACAAAGATGAAGTAATTAATATTTACATTCATCCTACTTTTAAAAATGAAGAAGTTATTCAAAAAATAAAGAATTTAATTCCTTTAAATAAGATTATCTTTGATGAAACTAAAGTATTTAATAAATTAAGTGACAAAGAAAATGTCTATATTATTGGAACATTCTATAAATATAAAACTAAATTAGAATCTTCTTATAATCATATTTTACTTGATTCAATATCTAATATGGGAAATTTAGGAACAATTATTAGAAGTTCTTTAGGTTTTAACATTCATAACTTAGTAATCGTTGATCAAAATATTGATTATTTTGATCCAAAAGTTATTAGAAGTTCAATGGGTTCTATCTTTGCATTCAATATTGAACATTTTAATTCTTTAAATGAATATAAAGGAAAATTTAAAGATCACACAATCTATTCTTTTATGCTACAAGCAAAAGATTCTTTATATGAATTTAAATTCCCTAAAACTTTATCAACTCTTGCATTTGGAAATGAAGCCAGAGGATTACCAAAAGAATATTTAAATGAACATCCTTTGATTATTAAACACACTAATTTAATTGATTCTTTAAATATCACAAATGCTGTAACTATCGCATTATATGCTTTATATAATTCAAATAAATAATTATGAAATTTGTAAACGAAAAGAAATTATATTCTTTAAATGAAATAACTACTTCTTTAAGTATTACCCGCAAAGAATTATTAGATTTAGAATCTTTAGATATTATAAATCCTACTTTTAAAGATAAAAATTCAGGATACAGGTATTATGATCCTTTAATTATTTTAGATATTATTGAAATTAAAGAATTATTAAATGCTGGAATATCTATTCAAGAATTAAAATATTATAAAGAGAATAAATTATCTAAAAAGGATTTAAATTATATTTTAAAACGCAAAGAATCTTCTTTAAATAATGTTAAATTATTATTTGAAGAAGAAATTTTATCGTTCTACAAAAAGAATCAAGGTGAAATTATTTATTATTATGAATCTCGTAATATCACTGATTTTTCTCTTATTCCTTCTTTAATTAATAATTTAATTGAACACGCTTTAAATAAGAATTATATTTTTGATAATTCTTCTTTTCCTTTTGTATTAATTTCTAAAGATTCATTAAATAAGGAGGTTAAAAGAATTAGAATTTGTCTTCCTTTAATTAAAAAATATAATGAAGAAAATATTGAAATAATAAAAGAATCTAATACCTGTGTATTAGATTCCTCTCTTTCTTTAAATAAGTCTTTTTCGATATTTTTAGATTTATTAAATAAAAATAATTTTAAATCTAAAAATACTTTAATGTTTATGTATTATAAAAATAATTTAAATATTAATAGGATCATTGGATTTTTAAATTAATTATCTAAATCACAAAGTAATAAAATACCACTAATAATATTACAGAAAATTAAATCACAAACACCAAATCCAACTGTATTTTCAGCAGTTCCTTTATAAATCTTATAACTTCTAACTGTCATTGGAATCATCCATGCAAGTGGAATAATTGCACAAGCTCCAACAATAGTAGCGATTAAATTTAAAATAAATGCAGCAAGTCTCATATAATTGTCTCCTTTTTTAATTTATGATTTTATTATACAAGACAATAACTTTATGTCAAGAAATATTTACAATATTTTTAATTTTGTAATTATTTCTTATTTATTATTATCAATATCAATAACTTCTACTTCTGTTTTTTCAGACTTTTCTTTATTTTTATTATCTTGATCAAACGCTACAATAAGTAAAATTCCACTAATTAAATTAGCAAAGATTAAATCAATAACTCCAATAGCAATTGTATTTTTTCTGGTACCTTTATAAATTTGATATGAAAATACACTCATTAAAATTCCAACAGTTAAATAAACAATTGATGAAATAATTCCAGTAATTGAATAATAATGACTAATTAAAGCATTAGATAAATAGACAAATAAAGCGATTCCACTTCCAACACTAGAAATAATATTTAGAATGAATGCAGCAAGTACCATTATTTAATTTCTCCTTTATCTTTTTTATCTGCAAAATCAATAATTAATAAAATACCACTGATAACATTACCAAAAATTAAATCTAAAATAGAAATTGCTAAATTATTTTGCATTCTATTTTTATAAACTTTATAACTAAAAATTGTAAATAATAAATTGCCTACAAAATAAATAATAGAAACTATAAGTCCAATAACTACAAACGCAATAAGCATTGCATTAAGTGTAATAGAATATGGATCATCATTAGCGTAAGTTAACGCTTGGATAGTTATATTTCCACTAATGTTTCCACTAACATTACCCGATATAATAACTCCTAAAACAATGAGCAATCTTAAAATATAAAAAATTACTCCTACTCCACATCCAACTGTAGCAATTAAATTTAAAATAAATGCAGCAAGTACCATACTTTACCCCCTTTTTTGTAATCTAGAATAATAATCTAAATCTTTTTCTTTATTTTCTACCACTTCTTCTTTAGATTCAATTAACGAAAACGAATAATCTTTAAAAAGTTCAACAAATTCATCATTCGTTAAACTTAAATGATATAAAGAAGATGCCACTTTTATTTTATCATCTTCTTTATAAAATAATAAATATTCTTTATTATCAATCGTACCTTTTAAATAATAATTATCATTTAATAAATTAATAATATTTAAAATATATTTATC
>CAVKAB010000161.1:0-2810 GCA_963653985.1 Bacteroidaceae bacterium | reverse complement strand
AGTCTTGCTAGTAATAATAATGGTAATTCAGTAGGAAGTTACACTACTAAAAGTGCATTAAATAATATCTATGCAAGTGATGGAACATATTCTTATAAGATAAATGACCGTATTATTTCAAGAACTGCTTTATCAGAGGTAGGATCATATTATCAAGTAGATGTAATGAAATTATCTAAAGAATATAGATTTAATGATTTCATTGATGATGGAGAAAAAGAAACAATTTTTATTCCAAATTATGGATCCAGTGAAGATTATAACGGATTAAACTTAAAAAATAAGATTGCAATTGTTCAAAGAGGATCAATTACTTTCTATGAGAAAATAGATGCTGCAATGAAAGCAGGTGCTAAAGGATTAATTATCTGTTCTTCAAAAGGTGATGATAATCAAACTCCATATTTTGGATATGAATTACAAGATAGTGATACTTCTAAAGGATTCCCTACTTTAACTAAAGATGGAGTTACTTATTATGATTACACTAAAATAAATATCCCTGTAGCAGTAATGTCTTATACTGATTCAATTAATCTTATATTAACTGCTAAAAATAATGGTAAAATATCATTCTATCAAGAAGATATTTCAACATTTTCTTCTCAAGGAGGAGATCCTTCCTTATCTTTAAAACCAGATTTTATCGCTCCAGGCACTAATATCTATGGAGCAAGTACTGTAGAATACATTAAAGAAAATGGATATTTAACTACAAAGAAGGAATATTCCAAAGATACTTATATCTTTAAAAATGGTACATCAATGGCAACTCCCAATGCAATGGGAGCATTTGTATCGTCTTTATCTACTAATAAAATAACTGATGAAAATAGAAAAGAATTAAGAAAAAATACCATCAAAAAACTTAAAAGTAATACTACTATCTTAAAAGATAGTGATAATACTTATTATTCTCCTCGTATTCAAGGAGCAGGATTATTAAATATTTCTAAGTCTAATTCTAGTAATAGCTATCTTACTTATAATAATTCTAGTAAAGTAGAACTTAAAAATAATGATGATATTAAAAATGGATATCTTAACTTTGATGTTTTATTTAATTCTTCTAGTAATGAATCTAAAGAATATGAGATTAAAGTAACGATTATGTCTCCTTTAACTAAAAATGTTAATGGAGTAGGAAGTGTTGTTACTACTAGTGATAAAGTTCTTGATACTTATACATTTAAAAAGACTTTAAAGAATGGAGATTCTATTAATATTACAAGATCATTAAATGCATCTATTAAAAAAGAATTAGAAGAATTTAATAATGGTACATACCTTGAAGGATATGTTGAAGTTATAAATGATGATGAATCATTATCAATCCCATTTCTTGGATATTATGGTACCAATTATGATTTAATTAAACCGTTTGAAGATTTTGATTTTGAAAAAGATAGTAATTCTTCTACAGTTTATGAAAGTGATTTAATTACTAAATATATTTTAAATGCTACTGGAAAAAGTAGTGATAAAGTTAATATTGGGAGTAAGATGCTTGTAGGTCAAGATGATTATAACCCACATAGTAATACCTATTTTGCATATTATATCCGTAATTGTAATGATTATACGATTGGATTTAATAGTAAGGAAGCTAATTACGATGATATCAGTGCATATTTCAATGAAGATGAAAATAGATATGATTTATACGTTGATTCTACTACCTCAAAAAGAGGATTAACGATCCAACTTTTCATGTTAAAAGCGATGAGGGAAGGTAAGATTTTAGTAGATGGAGTCCCTCAAGATGATACTAGTATTAACTATTTTATTGATACTCAATATTCAAGTGTTACAAAACAACTCTTTAAAGATTATATCATTCTTCAATCTAGTGCGTTTAATTCATCATCATATACCCATAAAACTGTTGGATATGTAACTTTTGTAGATGAAGGTACAATTGGGAAAAATATCTTAGAAAATGGTAAACACACTTTAACTTTAGAATTTACTACTTTTAATAATAATATTTTAGAATATACATATAACCTTTATATTAATGAAAGTTATGGAGAATCTCCTATTATTTATGATGTTACATATAAAGAAAATATTCTTACTATTACTTTAGAAAATGTTAAAGAATTAAAGAAAGTAGTAATTAATGAAGAAAAAGAAGTAGATGTTGATTATTCTATTAATGATACAATTTGTATCATTAATATTGATACTTCTTCATATTTAAAAGATACATTCTTTACATTCTATAATGAATCTAATAAATCATGTTCATTAAAATATTTCTATAATAGTGATATTAATTATGTTTATGGTAAAAGTGTTCAATTATCTACAAGTTACACTCATTATAGAGGAGATTATAACGATGAAGATTATTCTTATTTAATTTCTACTTATGAATTTACTAATCTTAAATCTGTTAATGATTCTACAATCTATTTTGAGTTATCTAATTTTGATAGATCTAATGATTTACTTTATAAAGACGAAATTAATGAATCTTCATTAATTGATACATCAAATCTTGATTCTAATAGTATTAAATTATCTAGTAATAGTAGTTATAAAATTATAAAACTATCTAATAAGAAAGAAAGAGAAGATAAGAAGAATGAATCTAAGAAGAATAATTTAAATTTAATTATGATTATCTTACTTTCAGTATTAGGAGTAGTAATATTAACATTTATTGCAATATTTATTGTAATTAAAATAAGATTAAAGAAGTAGTGAAAGAAGGTGAAAAATCACCTTCTTTTTCTTTACTTCAATCAAACTTCAATGATTACTTCAATGCTACTTCAATGAAATAGTGACCTCATTTCAATGAA
>CAVKAB010000160.1:0-2834 GCA_963653985.1 Bacteroidaceae bacterium | reverse complement strand
GGCTTATAAAAATGAAATTTACTATAGAAAGAAATATATTCTTAAATGCATTAGTAAATGCATCAAGATTAATAACAGGAAAAGAAGTTAATGCAATTTTAACAAACATTAAATTAGAAGTTACTAATGAAAAATTATTTGTAGTATCTTCAAATGGAGAATGTTCTATTAAAGTAGTTATTGATAGATTTAAAAATGATAAAGAATTTTTTAGAGATATTATTCCTGGATCAATTTTAATTAACGCTAAAGTTATTACAGAAATCGTTAAAAAATTAGATAGTAAAGAAATTTATTTCAGTGTAGAAGACGATACTATTGCAAAAATTATTAATGATAAATCTGTCTATAATATTAATGTTATTAGATCAAGTGAATATCCTGATATTTCTTTTGATGAAGATGGTATTAGAGTAATTATTAAGAAAAATCAATTTATTGAATCTTGTAATCAAGTATCTTTTGCTGCAATGATAAAAGATAGTAAACCATTACTTAAAACAGTTCATATTGAAGGAAAAGATGATAAATTAGTAATTACTGCAACTGATGGAGCAAGACTTGCTAGAAAAGAAATTAATTATGAAGGAATTGATACTTTTCAATGTAACATTCCATCAAAATTATTAAACGAAGCATTAAGAAGTGCTAGTGATGAAGAATTAATTGAATTCTTTGTATCAAGTAATAATTGCTTATTTAAATTTAAAGATTCTTATGTTTTAACTTCAGTTATGAAAGGAGATTATCCGGATACTAAAAAGATTATTCCTACAAATTTCTTTTATTCATTAGAAGTTAATGGAGTAGAATTCATTAAAGCATGTGAAAGAGCTGCTATTTTCTCAGCAGAAAAAGAAAATATTGTTAAATTAACTTTAACTCAAGATGAATGTATTATTTCTTCAAAATCTCAACAAAGTGGTGACGCAAGTGAATCTCTATCACTTTTTACATTTGAAGGAGAAAGACTTGAAATTTCTTTCAATGTAGAATTTGTTTCTCAAGCAATAAATGCTTTGAAAAGCGATGAAATTATTATTAAATTTTTAGGAGAAATGAAACCATTTATGGTAGTTTCTAAAAATGATGATTCAATCATTCAACTTATCACACCTGTTAGAACTTATTAAAATTAAAGTTGGTATCTTACTAGATATCAACTTTTTATTATAAAAATTAATGACTTTCAAAATTAATATATAAATTAAGCGAATAGAAAGACAAAATACTTAAATTAGTATATAATATAGAAAAGTTAAAAAAGTCTCTTAAAATGCCTTATAACTCTTTAAATTTAGTCTCCTTTATTATATAATAATAAAGGAGTATTTTTATGAGTTTAGATAAGGTTAAAAAAGTTAAAATCACATCAGAATTTATCACTCTTGGTCAATTCTTAAAATTTGAAAATATTATTGATAGTGGAGCATTTGCAAAAGAATTCATTATGACACATAAATGCATTGTAAATGATGAAGCTACTACTCAAAGAGGAAAGAAACTTCGTCCAGGAGATAAAGTAATTATTGATGATTTACTTTTTGAAATAGAAAATGATAATTAAAGAAATTAAATTATCAAATTTCCGAAATTTTAAAAACATAAAATGTGAATTTGATCCTAAAATAAATATTATTTATGGTAAAAATGGATCTGGAAAAACTAATTTAGTAGAAGGAATTTATTATTCTTCAATTGCAAGAAGTTTTAGAAAAATAGATGATAATTCATTAATTAAAATAAATGAAAATTCATTTGTAATTAATTCTAAATTCTTGATTGATGATTTAAATAAAAATATTGATATTGAATATAAAGATAGTATAAAAAAAATATTAATTAATAATCATCCATTGAATAAAATATCTGATCTTACTAAATTAATTAAAATTATTTATTTCTATCCAAAAGATGTACTTTTATTAAAAGAATCTCCTAAATCTAGAAGAGATTTTATTAATTTAAGTATTTCCCAATATGATAATACATATTTAGATAATTTAATAAAATATAATTTTTATTTAAAAGAAAGAAATAAAGAATTAAAAAAAGATATTCCAGATGACATCTTGCTTGATGTTTATTTAGAAAAGATGGCAAAACTTGCTAAAAGTATTTATTCTTATCGTAAAAAATACTTTAAAGATATAGAAATTCATTTAAATTATATTTTTAATAAAATAACTTCAAGAAACGACATACTTAAAATAAATTATTTATCTTTTATAGATAATTTAGATAATTATAAAGAAAATTATATTAAAAAAATAAAAGAATGTTTAAATGAAGATAAACTTAAAAAAACTACCACAAAAGGAATTCATCTTGAAGATTTCTATATATCATTAAATGATAAAAATGTTTCTAAATTTGGAAGTCAAGGTGAAAATAGAATGGTAATTTTATCACTTAAATTATCACCATTTTATATGAATAATCAAAAATCAATTATTATTCTAGATGATGTTTTAAGTGAATTAGATGAATCAAATAAAAATAATTTTTTAAATTTATTAGATGAATTTGATCAAGTATTTATTACAAATACTTATAAAATCGAAGATGATAAATTTAAAAATATCGATATAGAAAAATTGATTAATCAAAATAGTTAAGGAGAAAACAAATGGAAGAAAAAGAATTAGAAGTTCAAACTAACGAAGAAGAAACTCTTTCTAAACAAGATGAAGAAATAAGAAAAAGATTTGATGGTGCTTTTATTAACGCTGATGATAAAAACGTTGGTAAAGGTGATGAAGATTACACTTCTAGTAACTTAAAAGTCATGAAAGGTTTAGAACATATTCGTTTAAGACCTGGTATGTATATTG
>CAVKAB010000159.1:0-2837 GCA_963653985.1 Bacteroidaceae bacterium | reverse complement strand
AACAAATATAATCGGGGCGATGGAGACTTTAAGATCAATTATTTTAAGAGGAAATATCAAAAATTCTGATATTAACATTTCTTCTAATGTAGCATCATCATCTTTAGAATTAATCCCTAATTCAGATTTAATTGAATCTTCTCCTACATCTTTTTCTATATCTTTTATAGAAAAAGGATTATTTATTAAATATGATTTAATCATTGAACTTGGAAAATTCTTAGAAAAAGACTTTAAACGTAAGATTCTATATGAAAGTTTATCCATTAATGATAAAGATATCTTTATAAGAAATGATGATTTAATAGTAAATCTTCCTTCTTTTATTAAGAGCTATTCTAACAAGAGCATTAATAGGATTACTCCTAAAACAAAAGATATTGCTAAATCAAGTTTAGAAGATACTGAATTATTTTTAACTAATGGATTTAAATCTATCTTTGCTCAAGATTTAGTATCATTAATCACTAATTGGTTTCAAAATAAATTTATTGTAATTTATAGTAGCAATGAAATTAAAACGATGAAAAAGTATCATAATAACGATGAAAATATAATCTATATTGAAAAAACTTTAAATAAAGCTGCTAAAGAATTTGGTATCAATTCCAATGCTTTAGGATATAAAACTATCAAAAATAATGATGAAACAATTTTATGTTCAATCTTTAATAATTCTAAAATAGCACTTCCAGCAGAGTTATATGAATCATATGGGACAATTCGTTTTATTAATGAATTCCCATTAATTGTTAATGCTTTATTAACTGGATCTACATTAGTGATGGATGAATTTGATGCTTCAATTCATCCAATGGCACTTATGAACATAATTTCAATTTTCCATAATGATGAACTAAACATTAATCATGCTCAATTAATATTTAACACTCATAACCCTATCTTTTTAGATGCTTCTTTATTTAGAAGGGATGAGATTAAATTTGTAGAAAGAAATTCTTTAAATCAAAGCATTCATTATTCATTATCAGATTTTAAAACATCAAGCGGAATAAGAAAAGGTGAAGACTATATGAATAATTACTTTGTAAGTAAGTATGGTGCAATCAAAGAGATTGATTTTGCTCCTATTTTAAAAGAAATAATCTCTTCTAATAAAAGTAAATAATACGCATATTTTTCTTAAATATTTTCTTTATCCATATATTAAAAATGCTTATAATTAAAGAGGTAGACATACTACATTAACATATGGGTGTTTCACTACCAGGAGTGTGAAGATTTTAAATGGTTCCATCGCTATAATATGGAACTAATCGGTCGCTATTATAGTAGTGGCCTTTTTTATTTTTAAGGAGAAAAATATAAATGTTAGAAACTAAAAAATATACCTTAACCGTAGAAGGAGAAACTGAAAAACTATATTTTGAATGGTTACAAGATAAAATAAATAACATAGATTCAAGAAAATATAATGTTTCTTTTAAAATTAAAGTAGATCAAAGTCCTAAAAGTTTTTACAAAAGTACTAATTCCAAAATAACACCTGAAGCTTTTCATATTATGGATTTCGAAAGCAAAGACGAATATCACACAAATAAATTTAAAGAAACACTAAAAGAAATGAAAGAAGCAAAAATTCAAAAAAACATTGTATATTCTCTTGGATATAGTAATTTTACTTTTGAACTTTGGATCATTCTCCATAAGCATGATTTATTTAAAGAATTAAATCATCGTAAAGACTACCTTCCATATATTCAAAAATGTTTTAATGAAAAATTTGAAAAATTAGACGATTATAAAAGAGAAAAAAATTTCAAAAGGTGTTTAAGTAAACTCACCTTTAATGATGTTAAAGAAGCTTTAAAAAGAGCAAATACAATTGATAAAATCAATATAGAAAAAGAAAGAAAACTAAAAAGAGAATCTGGATTTTCATATTATGAAGATAATCCATCTCTTTCAATAAACAAGATTATTGAAAGAATATTTAAAGAATGTGGAATTTGAAATTCATGAAATAATTAAGAAAAAATATGAAAAGTAAAGTTAAATTAGAGATTAAAATTTATAAAAATATCAAAAAAGACGCTCAAGAATTATTCGATACATTAGGACTAGATTTATCTACTGCTATTAATATCTTTTTACATAAATGTCTTTTAACTAATGGTATTCCTTTTGAAATTAAAATACCAAGTTATAAGAAAGAAGTAATTGAGAAAATGAATAAAGCTAAAGAATTATCAAAAGATATAAACACTAAAAGTTGTTCTTCTTTTAAAGAATTAAAAGAAGATTTAAAGAAAGATGATTAGTTAAAAATATCTTTATTAATTAAAATGTTTTTAATATAATTTTCCTTGTAGGAAAACTACAAGATGGTGCCTCGCTACCATAAACGCGAAGTTACAAGTCATAAGGTGCTTCACTACCAAAAACGTGAAGTTTATAGGTTACTATTTTTATAGTAACTTTTTTAATAAACGGATTCGTATAATTTAAAGATTTTGAATAATTTCTAAATTTACTTACTTCTTGATTTATAGGAGGTAAATCTTATGACTTAAGTTAAACTCAATCAAAAATAATTATTTAAATTACAATATCTAAATATTAAATTATCAAAATTTCAAACTTTTTAAGATAGTGTCACTTTGTTGTAGGTCTTGGAATCAAATAATTTATTTCAATAATTATTATTCCCGTAAATAATATTTGCAAGAATTTTTCTTGTTTGTCTTGAATAATTGTCCAAATTTACATTGTATTCTTTATTTTTATCATCAAATGAATGATTATATTTTATTTCTGGATCGTCATAATGGTTTTTTCTTAAACCAATCTTTGGTTTTATTCCAACGCATCTACTT
>CAVKAB010000158.1:0-2845 GCA_963653985.1 Bacteroidaceae bacterium | reverse complement strand
CAAGAACTATGGATCCAAATAGTGCAGGTTCTCAATTCTTTATTATGCATAAAGACGCTCCACATTTAGATGGTGAATATGCTGCTTTTGGTAAAGTTATTGAAGGTATTGAAGTTGTTGATGAAATCGCAAGAGTAAGAACAGACTTTAGTGATAGGCCACTTGAAAAACAAGTAATGAAAAAAGTTACTATTGAAGAATAGCTTATTAATCTCATAAGAAATTATGGGATTTTTTAATACGAAATTTTGATTTCGTAATAAAATAAATTTAATACGAAACGAATACTTCGTAATAAAATAAATTTAATACGAAATAATTATTGCGTAATAAAAAATAATATGATAAATTAATTTTAGAGGGATATTATATGATTAATTTAGGTAGTGAAACGGAATTTGTAGAATTTAAAAAATCAACAAGTGAATTAAATGAAGCAATGAATTCAATTTCGGCAATGCTTAATAAGAATGGAAAAGGAACAATTTATTTTGGAGTTAAAAATAATGGTGATGCAATTGGGCAAGAAACTAGTGATAATTCTTTAAGAGATGTCTCAAGAAAAATATATGAAGATATTAAACCTACAATTTATCCATTTATACATTATTTAGAAGGGACTCCAGGTGTTATTGTAGTTGAATTTTCTGGACAAGATAGACCATATAGTTCAAAAGGAAAGTTCTATATGAGAAGTTTTGATGAAGATAAACAAATTGATATAAAAGAATTATTAAAATTGATTTTTCATAATGATTCTTCTAATGTTATCTGGGAAAAATTAGAAACAGAAGAAACAATAAAAGATGTTGATTTTAATTTATTTAACAATTATCTAAAAAAAGCTTTTGAATGTGGAAGAATTAAAGAAAATGATAATGATCTTTTATCAAATTTAAAAAAAATAGGACTTATTACAAACAATCATCTTAATAATGCAGGAAGAGTTTTATTTTCTAAAAATAAACCACTAACTTTAAAATTATGTGTTTATGCATCAGACGAAAAATTATCCTTTATTGATATTTTAAGATACGAAGGAAATATTTTTGAATTAGTAAAAAAAGGACAAGATTACATTAAAGAACATATTAATTATAAAGCAGATATAATTAATGATAAAAGGGTTGAGGTACCAGAGATTCCTCTAGAAGCAATTAGGGAAGCAGTTTTAAATAGCTTTGTTCATTCTTCTTTTTCTGAAACTATGAATAATGAAATTTATATAACTCCAACAGCTGTCTCAATATTTAATCCTGGAAGTTTTCCTTCTGGTTATGAACCTAATGATTTTGCATTTAATGGTGTAGAGTCTATTTTAAGAAATCCTATTATTTCAAAAGCTTTATATTATTCAAATGATATTGATAGTTGGGCCACTGGATTTAGAAGAATTTTTAAAATATGTGATAAAAATAATGTAAAAGTTACTTATGCAAAAAAGAATCAAGGCTTTGAAATAATTTTTCACAGAATTAACTCGATGATTACAGAAGATGAAAAAATAATTTTAAATGAAATTGCAAATAATCCAAATATTACTGCAAATGAGTTGTCTATTAAAACTAATAAATCATCAAGAACTATTCAAACTATTATGAATCATCTTAAAGAAAAAGGATTAATTGAAAGAGAAGGGTCTAAGAAAAATGGGAAATGGATTTTAAAAAATAAATAAATTATTAAAAGTGATTGAAAAGTGAAACATTTTTCTATATTATTGATAACGTTAAAGACAGTTCGTTGTTGCCATCCTGTCTATAATTAAAACCAGGAACAAATACTTTTATTTAATAAATATAAGGTCTTTTTGTTACTGGAAAGATCTTTTTATTTGTTATTTTAAGGAGTATTGAGCATGAATAAAGTATTAAGACCTTTCCAAGTATTTGGAAAGTGGTGCGTAGGCATCGTCAAATGGTTATTTGATTTTAAAGATTGGAAGTTACTTTTAAGAAGTATACCTTCCTATGTTGTAGCATTTTTAGTTATTGCTACTGTTATGATGAATTTTGCTGCTAATAAAATTATATTTTCATCAAAACTTGTTGCAGCAGATGGAGGAATTTTACTTTCTTGGATTCCATTTATTTGTATGGATGTTACAACACGTAGATATGGTCCAAAAGCTGCAAGTAAATTAACTATTTTTGCACTTTTATGTAATTTAGTAATTGTTGGATTAATGGCACTTATCTCATTTCTTCATATAGGAATTGGAAATGTAGAAGAAGTTAATCCAGGATATAGTTCATGGAGTGAATTTTGGAATACATATTCTAGTTTTGATGCTACTTTTTCTTGTAGTTGGTTTGTTTTACTTGGAAGTAGTATCGGATTTTTAGCATCTGGAATTATTAATAATTGCTTAAATTACAGTATTGGTCTTTTATTTAAAAAGAATAAAGATTCTAAATTAGCATTCTTTACAACTTCATATGTTTCTACATTTATTGGACAATTTTTAGATAATTTATTATTTGCTACTATTGTATTTATGGGATTTGCACCTATTTATTGGGGATATTCTTTAACTTTTGTTCAATGTTGTGGTAGTGCAATAGTTGGTGCAATTTTAGAATTAATTATGGAAATTATTTTTTCTCCATTTGGTTTAAAAGTATACCGTAAATGGGTAAAAGAAGGAGTAGGAAATAATTATTTAGAAGCAAAAGATGAAATAAAAGTAGAGGGTAATGATTAATGATATTATTTTTTGGAGATTCTATAACTAGTGCAGAAAATAACAATTTTAATGGATTTATTGAGAAATTAGACAATAAACAATGCATTAATAAAGGTGTTAGTGGAACTACAATTGGAGATTATTCGTTATATCCAGTTG
>CAVKAB010000157.1:0-2859 GCA_963653985.1 Bacteroidaceae bacterium | reverse complement strand
AATCATTTTTATTTTAAAAGTTATTAATATATAATATTAATACACTTTCAAAAAAGGAGAACGATAATATGAGCTTTACACTCAAAATAAATGGGGAATCCCATGTATTTGAAAAACCAATAAAATTAAAAGAATTAAATAACGATAAAAATTACATTGCATGTTTAGTTAATGGAAGAATTAGAGAATTAGATTACGATATTCATTATGATGCAGAATTAAAATTTTTAACTACAAAAGATAGTCAAGCTGTATCAATTTATGAGAGAGGAATAAGATTTATTCTTGCTATGGCACAACAAACAATTTATCCAGATATTAAATTTAAATTTTCATATAACATTTCTAGAGGAATTTATGTTCAACTTGCAGTTGGAAATATGCAAATAACCCAAACTGTTGTAGATAATTTAAGTAAAGAAATGCAAAGAATTATTGATGCTGATTATAAATTCGAAAGAAAAATCATCACAAATGAAGAAGCTGAAAAATTATATAAAAGCAAAGATTTAAACGATAAACTTGAAATGTTAAAATATCGTCCAGAAAAAACAGTTCACATCTATCAATGCGATTGGTATTTTAACTACATGTTTGGAAAAATGGTACCATCTACTGGATATATTAAAGATTTTAAATTAATTTATTATCCACCAGGAATGTTACTCCAATATCCAAGAAGTGAATTTGATGGCAAAATACCACCATTTAAAGATGAACCAATGTTTTCATCTACTCTTCAAGGTAGTAATTCATGGAGTGAATTAGTAAAATTAAGTGATGTTGGACATATTAATGATACAAACAAAATTAAAGATAGTAATACTTTAATAAATATTTGTGAAAATAGACATAATAGAATGCTTGTTCAATTAGGTGATAAAATCGAATCGAACATTGATGAAATTAGACTTATCTGCGTTGCTGGACCTTCAAGTAGTGGTAAAACTACTTTTGCAGATAGATTAACCCACGAACTTCTTTCAAGAGGAATACATCCTGTAAGAATTTCTATAGACGATTATTACAAAAGAAGGGAAGATGTTCCAAAGGATGATGACGGCAACTATGATTTTGAATCATTAGAAGCTCTCGATGTCGATTTATTTAATAAGCAACTACTTTCTCTTTTAAGTGGTGAAGAAGTTTCACTTCCTTCATTTGATTTTAAATCTAATGAACGTATATTTAATAGAAAAGTAAAAATCAACAAAGAAGATCCAATCATCATTGAAGGAATTCACGCTTTAAACGAAGAATTAACACCTTATATTCCTAAAAATATTAAATTTAAGATTTATATTTCTCCACAAGCACAAATTAATTTAGATTTCGAAAATCCAATATCTTTAACAGATATAAGATTGATTAGAAGAATTGTTAGAGATTTTAAATATCGTAATAGTAGTGCTGAAGATACAATTTCTATGTGGCCAAGTGTTAGAAGAGGGGAATTCCAATGGATTTATAAAACTCAAGAAGATGCAGATTTTGTATTTGATAGCTTTTTAAATTATGAATTTGGGGTTATGAAAAAATATGCACTTCCACTTCTTAAAAAAGTTGATGTTGATGGACCTTATGGAAATGACGCTCAAAGATTAATTAAGCTTTTAAAATATTTCACTGATGTTAATGAAAAATACATTCCATGTACTTCATTATTACGTGAGTTTATTGGTGGAAGTAGTTATAGAGAAGTTGAGTAATTAAAAATGCCGAATTTTATCGGCATTTTTTTATTTCAAACTACTTTGTTGAAATTTAATTAAGATTCTAGAATGAATCTCTTTTAAGTCTTTAATATAATCTTCTCTCATTTTTGTGTAAGCATTTATTTCATCTTCATTTGCTAAATCTTTATAAAAATTAAAGAATACTTCTTCTAGTCTAAAGAAAGACTCATATAAATTAAGCATTGTTATATTAAAATAATATTCCTTACTTGAAAAAATAAGAAGTGGAGATGAATGAGCAACTTCACTACTTAATTCATAAACTTTAGAGTACTTTTCAAGCCCTGCAAGTTTTTGAACACCATCCCTAAAATTTAATTTAAAATCTACATTTAATGTTTTCCCAGGAATATCAAATAAATATCCATATTCAATAAATTTTTTAGTGTCTTTACTTTTTAAATCATATTTTTTCATTTTTGATTTTATTTCAACGAATAATTTATCAACTTCTTCTTGATCTTTTATTTGTAAACGATATGCTAAAGCGTATTCAATATGTTTGAAATAGGAATCAAAAAGTGATTTGCCATTTTGAAGTAAACAATAAATAATGCATTCATTCTCGTGCATTGTTCTCCAAGTTGAAAATGCTTCAACTTCAAATCCACTTATTAATAAATTTTCCATACATTTTGCAAGTGAAAAACAATTAGTAAGCATATTTAAAAGAAGAGATTGGTATTTATTTAAATCTTTAAAATGATCTAAAACATTTAATAAAAAATTTAAATATAAAGACATTGAAGAAATTTCTGGATTAAATTTATTTAAAAATGATGCAGATTTAAAATTAAGTTGTTCATTCGTCAAATACTTATCAGCAACCTTTAAAGCAATTAAATTTTTAAAATCTTCGTTTTTTATTTTTGATTCAATAAATTTTAAAGATTTATCACTATTTTCAAAATAATAATTTAATTCAGAATAAATGTATAAAAGAATCACCATTGGATTTACTGGAGAAAATCTTTTTATAACAATTGATTTAAAGACATCTTCTATTGAATCACACACTAAATCATAAATTGAATAAATATCATCTTTAAAGTTTAATAATTCTTCATTTTTCTTAAAGAATGTAATGGCATCATTAAATTCTTCTCTATTTAAACGCATAAAA
>CAVKAB010000156.1:0-2866 GCA_963653985.1 Bacteroidaceae bacterium | reverse complement strand
GACATCTCCTTCTATAAAGTTTGGTTAACTTAATTATAGACAAGATGTCTTTTTTTATTTAACTAATTTTGTCTCACATCATTTGATATTAAACAAAATAATAAATAATCAACCAAATTTGCATAAATTGGACTATTTATTTTATTTGATTTAAAATATATTCATTAAAATTAAGGAATTAATTAATGAAAGTTTGTTTATATACATTTACTGGAACTGGAAACACAAAGATTTGTGGTGAATTTTTAAGGAAATATTTTGAAGAATATGACGCTACTGTTGATCACTATGTTTTTAATTCAAATAATTTAGAACATCCTAATCCTAATGATTATGATTTAATTGGTATTGGATATCCAATTCATGCTTTTAATGTTCCTGAAGTATTTGTTAATTTTTTAAAGAAATTAGAAAATGTAGACAATAAAAAATTATTTATTTATAAAGTAAGCGGAGAACCATTTCATTTTAACGATTCTTCAAGTTATCATGTTTATAAATATTTAAAGAAAAAAGGCTATGAATTAATATTAGAAAAACATTTTATTATGCCTTATAACATCATGTTTGATTATGATAATAGACTTAAGAAACAAATGTATTTATATTTAGATGCTTTATGTAAAATGACTGTTATTAGATTGGTTAATGGAGAAGAGGATAATGTAGTATTTCCTTTTTCATCTACACTATTGTCTTTTATTGCTAGAATTGAGTGGTTAGCTCCAAAATTAAATTCCCCATTTGTAAAAGTAAATGAGAAAAAGTGTATTAATTGTAATATGTGTATTAAAAATTGTCCTACAGAAGCAATGTATAGAAATGATAAAAATAAAATAAAAATACACGCTTCTAAATGTGCGATGTGCATGAGGTGCACTTTAAATTGTCCAACTAACGCTATTAATTATGGGTTTATGAATTCATGGAAGGTTAATGGTAAATTCGATTATAAAAAGTTAGCAAATAACGAAGAGATCGATCCTTGTTTTGTAAATCAAAATACTAAAGGATATTTTAAAACATTTAGAAAATATTTTAATGAACAAAATCATTTATTAGAAAAATATGGTATTGAAATACCAGTTGAATATAGTGATGAAAATAAATTTAAAGAATAAATATGTTTTCTTTTATTAAATATATTTTTAAGTTATAATCTTTCTTATGAAAATAATTTGTCCAAACTGTGGTAAAGTAATCGATTCAAAAAAAGGTGATCAAACTAGTTATTGTAAGCATTGCACCTATAAATTTAACACCATCGATGGTGAAAATTTATTAATTAAAAAATATAAATTTTTACAAAATGATGCTAAGAAAAAGCTATTTAATGAACTTAAATTTGAAGAATCTTTTAAAGAATATAAAGAATGTTTAGAGTATAAACCTAATGATATCGCTAGTATCTCTGGTATGTGTATGAACAAAATCATCTCTTCTACTTTTGATGATTTTAAATATTTAGATTGTAAAGATTTATTTGAACAATATGATATTGTTTTAGATAAAGAAAATACTTTTTTATTGCTTAATTTTCTTAAAGATTTAGTTAAGTATATTGGTACTTATTATAGAGAAGCTAATGCTAGACTTATTGACAATGGCGTGTTTTTAAATTTAGATTATTTAAAGATGTATATTAAAAATAATGAGGATATCATTGCGTTATTAGAATATTTTAAAGATACTTTAACTCTTGTTGATGATGAAGAATTTAGTGATTTTGTCAATGAAGTTGATTCTAATTTTAAAGAAAACTTCAGAAAACAATATGAATTAGCATATAAAATTAAAAATGAAATGTTTAAAGTTAATGGGTTAGGTTTATATTCTTACGAGTTAAATAAAGTTGAAGATTTTGATACAAAATTAGATAAAGATAAGATAGAAGATATGAGAATCTTTGTTCCAGATGAAAAATTTTTAAAGTTAAGAAAGAGTTCTTTAATTGCAATTAGCATATGCTTTGTAGCTTTAATTGGTATCTTGATCGCTGGATTTGTAACTAAAATAAATTGGATTTACGCTTTTATGTTAATTCCGCTAGCAATTGGCGGAACAATGTTCTATTTCTATTATAAAAGTACTAAATAAGATTATTATCTTTTAAATATTTTAAAAGTAATTTAATAGCATTATCTCTATGAGAAATGCTATTTTTTATTGTTTCATCTAATTCTCCTAAAGTGTTAGAATAACCTTCAGGAATAAATATAGGATCATAACCAAATCCATGTGTACCTTTTATACAATCATTTATTTTTCCATACATATATCCTTCAAATGATAAAGGATTATCCTCTAAATTGATTACACATAATGAACATGTATAAAACGCACGGGAATTAGCATAGTTTTTGATGATAAATTCATTAGTTTTTTCTACTCCATCATGAGCATCTTGAAATCTATGAGAGTATACTCCAGGCATATTATTACCCATTTTTTCGATAATTATACCAGAATCATCACTAACAATTATTTTGTCAGTAAATCTTGATACAGCATTAGCTTTTAATAAAGCGTTTCCTTTAAATGTTTCGCCATTTTCTTCTACTTCTACTATTATATTTTCATCTTTTAAAGACTTAACAATAATATTATATGGTTTAAATATTTCTTGAAATTCTTTTACTTTATGTTCGTTTGTTGTAGCTAATATAAATTCTTTTATTTTCATATTTTATATTATATTTACTAACACATAATTAATAAATATCTATTTTATAAATATATATGATTCTAAAATTATTGGTCACATGACAATGTTATTGCAATAAATTAAGATCTTTTGTTTAGAATTTTTATATTTTTAATATTTTTGCAAAAATACATTATTTTTTGCTGTTTTTTTATTGCAATA
>CAVKAB010000155.1:0-2872 GCA_963653985.1 Bacteroidaceae bacterium | reverse complement strand
ATTCTTATATAATTAAAAATACATTACTCATTGCAGGATTAGTATTTGCCTTTGTATTACTAATTACTTTATTGCTTGTTTTATAACTAGGGAATGGAAGAGAAATCTTCCATTTTTTTATGATTAAATACCAAATAATCGTTCGTGAATCGTTCAATAATCGTTCACAAATCGTCCAAAATCGTTCGCGAACGATTTTTGCGAACGATTATTTTTTAAAAAATGATAATTTTATGCAGTTTTTTATAAAAAAATGCAAATGCAATAAATGCAAGTTGCATTTTATAATATTTTATTTTAATATAGCTTTATGGAACAAGAAGAATTAATTAAAGAATTATTAAATAGAATTGAAAAACTTGAAAAAAGAGTAGATTTATTGGAAGGTAAAAAAGAAGAAAGCATTAAATCTAAACCAGCAAGAGGAACATATACTAAGCTTGTAGTTGATTATATTAATAATGAGATTGAAAAAGCTAGAAAAGAAGGTAGAAGTTATGTTGAACTTGTTGCAATTGATGTTCAAAAAGCAGTAGGACTTAAAAATAGGTTACCATTAGTTTGTAATGCTATGAGAAAATGCATGGATTTTGATTCTTTTTATATACATAAAACTCCATCTTATCAATCTTCCACTTTAACAATTAGATGGGTAGTTAAATAATTTTTATTATTTTGAATGACTTTTAGATTTTATGATTTTAAAAAAGAAATAATTTAATTTTGAAATAATTTAAGTATAATATATAAAGGTTTAAATACCTTTTGATCTATACAATCGCTGATACATTTATGTATTAGAGGAAAGTCCATGCTCGCATAATCTGAAATGATTATAGTGTTTGTGCTAGTTTAATAAATAACGCTAGGTAATGTAAGAAGAGTTAACGGCGGGTTCAATTCTAAAACGCAAGTCATGAAAAGAACCTATAAAGTGCCACAGTGACGAATTTTAAAGAAATTTAAAAATGAAACGTTGGTAAACCCCACAAGCGAGAAACTCAAATTAATTGGTAGAGGAGATTATTTTCTTGAATAACAAAAGAAAATAATAGGAATATAACAAGATTATATTCTTAGATAAATGGTTGTATATAACAAAACATGGCTTATGGATCAAATCTTCTTATTTAAAGGATTATTAATTATGAAAAGAAAAATAAATTTACCTACTAAGATAACAATTTCAAGAATTGCACTTGCAATTTTACTTATCCTATCAATCTTTATTTTATATTTTTTAGATCTTTTTAAAGTTATTGATATATCTTCATTTAATATTAAAGTAGGTAGTAATGGTGCATATATCAATTCTATTAATATTATTATTTTAGTAGTATTTTTAATTGCGTCTTTAACTGATTTCTTAGATGGATATTTAGCAAGAAAGAACAATGAAGTTACTGATTTAGGTAAATTTTTAGATCCTTTAGCAGATAAAATGTTAATTAATTCTTTAATGATCTTTTTAAGTTTAAATTTCTATTCTTTATCTTCTTTAAATGATTACGCTAAAGGAATAGAAGTTACATCTACTTTCCCATTTTTCCTTGTTATTTTAATGGTTATTAGAGATTTAATTGTAGATTCTTTACGCTTTATGAGCGCTTCTAAAAATAAAGTTATCGCTGCTAATATGTTTGGAAAAATTAAAACAGTTACTCAAATGATTGCAATTACTTTAGTATTATTAAATGGTTTACCATTTTCTTTATTTGATATTAACTTTATTCCATTTTTACATATTAGTGATTTAATGTGTTATGTTGCATGCTTTTTCTCACTTCTTAGTGGATTTATCTATTTAAAAGATAATTATAAGGTATTATTTAATGATTAATGAAGATTTAATAAAACTTTTAATATCTAAAAATATTACTATTTCTAGTATTGAATCTTTTACTGGAGGACTTGCTGCAAGTAAAATAGTAGAAATTCCTGGATCAAGTAAAATATTTCCTGGATCTTTAGTGTCTTATTCCTCTTTAATTAAAGAAAATGTTTTAGGAGTAGAAAAAGAGATAATTGATAAATACACAGTAATTTCTAAAGAATGCTTAAAAGAAATGTTAATTAAAGGTAAAGAAATGTTTAATAGCGATATTACCATTGCTTTTACTGGAAATGCAGGACCTTCAACAATAGATGATACAACTTTAGGTTTATGCTTTATGGGAATTTATTATAAAGATAAATTTTATCTTTATAAAAAAGAATATAAAAATTATTCTCGCAATGAAATTAGAAATAAATCAGTAGACTTTATTTTTGAAGAAATAATAAAATTATTAAAAAATGAATAATTTTTAAAATTAGTTACTTCTTGATAAGTAAAGGAGTTTAAGTAATGAAAGAAAATAAAACAAAAGAGATTGATCTTAATGAAGTTTTAAAACAAGTAGAAGGACAATTTGGTAAAGGAAGTTTAATGCTTTTAGATGATGTTGCAACATGTGATTGCGATGTTATTTCTTCTGGATCAATTTTGCTTGATGAAGCACTTGGAGTTAAAGGATATCCTCGAGGAAGAATTGTTGAAATTTATGGTCCTGAAAGTAGTGGAAAAACTACCCTTGCTTTAACTGCTGTTGCTGAAGTTCAAAAAAATGATGGAAGATGTGCTTATATTGACGCAGAAAATAGTATTGATCCTGATTACGCTAAAAAGATTGGTGTTAAGATAGATGAACTTGTTATTTCTCAACCAGATAGTGGTGAACAAGCTTTTGAAATTGTAGAAATGTTAGCAAAATCTGAAGCATTTGATTTAATTGTTATCGATAGTGTTGCTGCACTTGTCCCTCAAAGTGAACTTGATGGAATGATGAGCGATAATAGTGTTGGTGTACAAGCAAGAATGATGTCTAAAGCC